>CACBDD010000014.1 GCA_902537905.1 uncultured Pelagibacteraceae bacterium
TGTGCCAGGTCATGGAGAAATGGAAAGAGATGCGGCTAAAGCCTTACCAAATGACCAATTATTAGAAATTCTTAGCACAGTGCCTGCAAGTACGGTTGCAAAATTAACTGAACGATTAACATATGTTAACGAAAAAGTTGCAGCTTACAAAACTACCATGAACGCGGAAAAGATGATTGCAACTTTAGAAAAATCATTAGCTGGGGCAAAAAAATCTGGAAATGATTCAATGGTAGAAATTTTGACAAAGAAAATAGAAGCAGGAGTTAATGTTCCTGATGTTGCGGCAAAAGCGGTTACTGATATTGATATAGCAAGAGCTTACATAGATACAATAGTTACTGCAAGACCGGTTGCTAATTTTTTTGGAGGCGACATTATGGAGCCAGTATTTAATTGGTTATATTATACTGCAGATTGGAATGTAAATAATTATGGAAACATTTTTGCTAAAGGAATGTATTCTGCATTAATGATTTGGGGACTTATAGCGTTTATTTGTTATTTAATTTTGAGTAAAACTCAAGCAGGTAACTGGATTTATTCAACTGGTGGAAACCTTAGTGCTGCAAAAGCTAACGGTGTGCCAACTAATAAAGTTAAGATTTCATTATTTATGTTTACTGCGTTCTGTGCAACTATGTTTGCTGCGTGTCAGGTATTTGAAGTTAATACTGCGGATACAGCAAAAGGTAATTTAAAAGAATTAGAAGCAATTGCTGCAGCGGTTATAGGTGGTGTTGTGCTAACTGGTGGTTTTGGAACAATAGGTGGAATAATCCTAGGTACAATTATTTTTGGAATTGCAAAAGAAGCCTTCTTTTATATTCCTGGAATTGATGGATCGTTCTACAGAGTATTCCTTGGAGCAGTTCTTGTTACTGCTGCCTTAACAAATGAGAATATTAGAAAACGAATTATGGGAAATATCTAATGGATAAAAAACCATTAATTGAAATAAAGAATTTAGTAAAAAAATTTGGAACATTTACCGCTTTAAATGGTGTTTCATTAGATGTTTATCCGGGCGAAGTTCACGCGCTTTTAGGTGACAATGGTGCTGGAAAGTCAACTTTGATCAAAGTATTATCTGGAGTTCATCCAATGACAACTGGAGAAATAAAAGTAGATGGAGAAATTGTTAACTTTACTACACCACGTCAAGCATCTGATGCAGGCATTGGAACAGTTTATCAAGATTTAGCACTCAACGCTCTAACATCAGTAACAAGAAATTTTTTTCTTGGACGTGAATTAATAAAAGGACCTAGCGGATTTGGTTTAATGCAAATGGATGAGATGGACAGAATAACAACTGAAGAAATGTCTAAAATTGGAATTAGTATTGCAAACCCTAATCAGCCAGTTGGAACAATGTCAGGTGGACAAAGACAAACTTTGGCTATTGCAAGAGCAATTTACTTTGGTGCAAAGATACTAATATTAGATGAGCCTACTTCAGCATTAGGTCAAAAGCAGCAAATGGAAGTTTTAAAAACAATTAAAAAAGTGCAAAGTTTAGGAAATATTGCAATTATACTTATTACACACAATGAAATTCATGCACGTCTTATAGCTGATCGATATACTTTCTTAAGTTTAGGAGAGGTAATTGGTTCAGGATTGTCTTCAGAACTTGGTAATGAAGATGTGAAAAGATTGATGGCAGGTGGTGCTAAAATTGGCGATCTAGCTAAAGAATTAGAGCAATAATTTTTTTTATTTTTTTTTAATTTTTTTTCACTTAAAATTTATCTATGCGGAAATTCTCAAGAGATAGTTTTAATATTACTGAAGCAATAAATGAATTGATGCATGAATCTGGAGTTATCGTTATTGAAAATGCATATAATTTAAACGATATTAAAGAAGCAAGAGACATTGTTAATCATTTTGCTGATACACAAGAACAAAAAGAAACCCACTTTAACGCTGAGGCTGAAGCATCTGATAAAATTAAACTTCAGCAAAGGATATGGAATTTATTTGGTAAAGGAGAGGTTTTTAGCAAATTAATAACAAATGACATTATTTTTAGCTTAATGTCTAAACTTTTAGGTTCAGAGTTTTTTTGTGGATCTTACTGCGCAAGTAGATTGCTACCAGGATCTACAGGTCAAGAACTTCATATCGATTATCCGTATTGGGATTTTTATAATAGCGAGACTTTCCCCATGGGTCTTAATAGTTCATTTGCACAAAACTGTCAGGCTACTATACCTCTAGATATTTGCTCTGAACAATCAGGAGCAACAGCATACATACCAGGATCACAGAAGAAACTACACTATCCAAATGAAAATGATGACTTTTCAAATAAACAACAAATGATAGCTAATCCTGGTGATTTAGTTTTTTTTAATGGTAACTGCTGGCATGGAGCATCACCAAATAAATCAAATCATCAAAGAGCTGCATTACTGATAGAGTTTCTTCCTAAGTATATAAAACCAGTAGAAGATTTAGTTACTTATTTATCTGAAGACTTTAAAAATAATTTAAATCCAAAAGTGCGACAGCTATTAGGATTAAATTATGAATATCCAAAAATTATGGATGCGAGTAAAAAAATAAATAATATTGGTTTAGGTTATAAGGCAAAATAAAATCTATATTTTTAATTTAAATTCTCTATAACTACTTAAAAATATAATAAACAGAATTAAAAAATTTAAGATAATAAAATTTGCAAACAATACGATTTTAAAAATAAAAGAGCATTTATAAAAGGTGGAGGATTAGAAAAATGAAAGTAAAGTATTACGATCTAGAAAACAAAAGAGTATTTATAACAGGTGGAGGATCTGGAATTGGAGCTTCAATTGTTGAACATTTTTGTGAACAAGGTTCTGAAGTTTACTTTATAGATATTAATGTAACAGAAGCTAAAAAATTAATTGAAGATATAAAAAATAAAAAATATTCAATACCAACCTTTATTGAATGTGATTTGTTAAATATAAAACAACTTCAAAAGACGATTGCAGACATCATCAGTCAAAAAGGTCCAATTGATATTTTAATCAATAATGCCGCTAACGATACAAGGCATAAAATTGACGAGGTTACAGAAGAATATTGGAACGAAAGAATGAATGTAAATCTAAGACATTATTTTTTCACAGTTCAATCTGTTAAAAAATCAATGATTGAAAATAAAGGTGGTGTAATTGTTAATATGGGATCAACTTCATGGATGATAGGTCAAGGTGGTATGGCCGCTTATACAGCTGCAAAATCTGGCGTTGTTGGTTTAACAAGATCATTCGCTAGAGATTTAGGTGAATTTAACATTAGAGTTAATTCAGTAGTTCCAGGTTGGGTATTAACACAAAGACAAATTGATCTTTGGTTAAACGAAGAGTCCGAAAAAGATTTAATGAAAAACCAGTGTTTAAAAGAGAGATTGTTACCTCATGAGCTTGCTCAAGCAGTGTTGTTTTTTTCATCAGACCAATCAGGTGGATGCACAAATCAATCTTATATTGTTGATAAAGGCTGGTTGTAAGAAGCTTTGTGAAAGTACAAAGCTCAACAATAGAAAATAAATATTTAAGAGTTAAATCAATTAATATTGGTGCTTGCTTGTATGAGGTCTATGACAAGCAAAAGAAAACAAATTTAATCTTAAATTTAGGTCCTACAAAAAATTATGAGAGTAAAAATTTTTATGTGGGCGCAA
This sequence comes from uncultured Pelagibacteraceae bacterium, assembly GCA_902537905.1. Lineage (GTDB taxonomy): Bacteria > Pseudomonadota > Alphaproteobacteria > Pelagibacterales > Pelagibacteraceae > Pelagibacter. The sequence goes on from CACBDD010000014.1 coordinate 3,683, forward strand.
CTTGTGGAAGGTATGCAGGAAGAATATCAAATTCAAAATTTAAGATAAAAAATAAAATTTATAAACTTGATGGTAACGAAGGAAGAAATACTCTGCATGGAGGGAAAATAGGATTTGATAGACTGGAATGGAAAATACAACACCATTCAAAAACTAAAATTATTTATCAACTAGAATCTAAAAAATTAGATCAAGGTTTTCCAGGAGATTTAAATTCAAAGTGTATTTTTGAAATTAAGAATAAAAGTTTATTTATCAAATACCAGTATAAATCAAATGAATTAACCCATGTGAGTTTAACAAATCATAGCTATTGGAATTTGAATAAGAGTAAAAGAGAAACAATTTTTAATCACGATTTAAAAATTAATTCAGAAAAATATCTAGAAGTAAGTAATAAATTAATACCAACTGGCAAATTTAAAAAAGTTAAAAACACTATTAATGACTTCAATAATTTTCAAAATATTGGAAAAAAAATAAATATTATCAAAAACAAAAAAACAAAAAAAAAATCAAACAAAATAAATGCATTGGGATTTGATTTAACATTTTGTATCAAAAAAAATTCTAAAAACTATTTAGCCTCTTTAAAAAATGAAAAAACTAAAATTCAATTAGACTTTTATTCAAATCTTCCTGGAGTACAGCTCTATACTAGTCAAGGTTTACGATATAAAAATAAACTTGCTCCTTTCCAGGGGATTTGTTTAGAAACTCAACACTATCCAGACTCACCAAATAATAAAAATTTTCCAAGCACTTTAATTAAACCTAAAAAACTTTATAAGTATTTTACAAAAATAAATATTTCATAAAATGAATAAAAAAATAAATATTTCAATTGTTGGGACTGGTTTAATGGGATTGCAACATATAAAAGCAATTTCAAAATCAAAAAAAGCTAATCTTCATTCGATAGTAGATATTAGTAATAATGCTAAAAATTTATCAAAAAAATATAAAATCCCACTGTATTCTAATGTAGAGGAACTTTTAAACTCAAAAAATTTAGATGCAGTTATTGTTGCTACACCAAATCAATTACATGAAAAGCATACAGTTAGTTTTTTGAAGAAAAAAATCCCAGTGTTGTTGGAAAAACCTATTTCAGATAACATTAATTCGGCTAAAAAAATTATTAGTAGTGCTAATAAAAATAAAACACCGTTATTGATAGGGTATCATAGAAGACACAACTCAATAGTATCAAAGGTAAAAGAGCTCATTGAAAAAGGCAAATTAGGAAACATCGTATCAGCAAATGTGTTGTGTTGGCTTTATAAACACAAAGCTTATTACAAAGAAAAATGGAGAATTAGCAAAGGAGGAGGTCCTCTAGGGATTAATTTAGTCCATGATATTGATATGATTTGTTACTTGCTTGGATCTATTAAATACGTTCAAGCATTTACAACCAATAAAACTAGAAAATTTGCAGTTGAAGATACAGCTACAATTAGTTTAATTTTTAATTCAGGGGCGCTTTGTACTTTAAATTTATCAGATACAATTGTTGCTCCATGGAGTTACGAGTTAACTGCAGGAGAAAACCCAGCTTATCCAATAACTAATCAATCCGCATACATGATTGGTGGTACCAAGGGTTCATTGCAATTTCCTAATTTAAAATATTGGTTCTATAAAAACGAGAGAAGTTGGTGGAATAAGATTCTTGTTAATGAAGATAAAAATAAAAAAGATGACAGTACTTTAGTTAATCAAATTGATCATTTTGCTGATGTAGTATCTAAAAAAGTTAAACCAAAAGTAAATGGTAATGATGGATTAATCTCTCTTAAAATTTTTGCTGCAATAACCAAAAGTGCAAAAACTGGTAAGAAAGTTAAGATTTAAAGATTAGCCAATATTGAACTAGAACATTTTAAGGTATCAGCATCACCTCCTAAGTCTTTAGTTCTATTTTCTTTTTCACTTAAAGATTTTTCAATAGCTTCAAGAATTGAATTGGAAGCTTCTTTTTCTCCTAAATAATCTAACATCATTGCACCAGACCAAATTTGTCCTACAGGATTAGCAATTCCTTTTCCTGCAATATCAGGTGCTGAGCCATGAACTGGTTCAAATAAAGATGGAAATTTATTTTCAGGATTAATGTTCCCAGATGGAGCTATTCCAATAGTACCGGTACAAGCAGGTCCTAAGTCAGAAAGGATATCTCCAAACAAATTGGATGCAACAACAACATCAAACCATTCAGGATTAAGTACAAATCTAGCAACTAAAATATCTATATGATATTGATCTGTTTCAATATTTGGATAATTTTCTTTCATTGCATTAAAACGCTCATCCCAAAAAGGCATGGTAATTGAAATTCCATTTGATTTTGTAGCGTTAGTTAATTTTTTACGTTTTCTTTGTTTTGCTAATTCAAAAGCAAATTTTTGAACTCTATCTACTCCGTACGCAGACATTATAGTTTCTTGAACAGCTATTTCTCTATCAGTATTTTTAAACATTCTTCCACCTACAGAAGAGTACTCACCCTCAGTATTTTCTCTTACAATTAGCATATCTATATCACCTGGTTTTTTATTTGCTAAAGGAGGATTAATTCCAGGAAATAATTTTACTGGTCTAAGATTGATATATTGATCAAACTCTCTTCTAAACTGAAGTAATGATCCCCATAAAGAAATATGGTCTGGAACTTGATCTGGCATACCAACTGCTCCAAAAAATATTGCATCGTGTTTTCCTAATTTTTCTTTCCAATCATCTGGAAGCATTTTTCCGTATTTTTTATAATAATCACAGGATGCAAAATCATATTCTGTAAAATTTATTTTGAATTGATGTTTTTCAGCAGCGTCTTTTAATACTTTTAAGCCTTCAGGAACTACTTCTTTTCCTATTCCATCTCCTGCTATTGATGCAATGTTATATTCTTTCATAGGTTGATTTTTATACTTCAAAAACTCATTAATTTATAATGTTAAATTATTTTTAAAGACATAAACCTTCATTGTTTTGACATATTTTATTTGTTAATTTTAATCATGAAAAAAATAATTCTTTTAATCTTCTTTAGTCTCTTTTTTGTTTCAAATTCAAATGCTGCATGTGATGATCCGTTAACAGATGGGGTAGATTATTCAAAATGCAGATTTTCAGATGGACAAGATCTTCAAGGTAGTTATCTACCAAACTCGAATTTATCTTTTGCAAGCTTTGTACAAGTAAATTTAGATAAAAGCATAATGATGAATTCAAACTTATCTTTTGGGACTTTTCCAGAGTCTACATTTGTTAGAGCTAATCTTTATGAAACAATTAGTATTGGTGGAAATTTTGAAAAAACAAATTTCACAAATGCAAACTTAACTAGAGTTGATTTTATGGGAGCAACTTTAATTGAGGCTAATTTTCAAAATGCGAACTTGATGGAAGCAAACTTTACATCTGCAAACATCACCAATGCAAATTTTGAAAATGCAAATCTGATTGGCGCTACATGGACTAATGGTAAGACGTGTGGTCCAGACTCAATCGGCACCTGTATTGAGCAGTAAGACATGAACACTTCAGTTAAAACTGATGATGTTATTTTTAATTTTTTCAAACAAATCTGTGATGAAAAAGATGATCAAAAATGTGTTGAGCTTGGAAAAGAATGGATAAAAGCAATGGAAACCAATCTTTCTTCTATGGAAGCAAATCTAAATGGTGCTGATTATCTAAAACATAAAGACGATATTCAAAGCAACCGAGATCATTTAAATAGCCTAAAAAATATGAGTTCTTCAGAGTGGAGAGAGTATGCCACTCAGTGTATGGTTGAAATAATGAATCACAAAGGTCAGCAATAATTAGTAACCAAGAAAGAGTTTTTTAAATTCTTTTAATTTTATAAAAAATAGAGTAGGAATAAATAAAGGGGTGTCTTCACAGACTGAGATCATACCCTAAGAACCTGTCCGGTAATTCAGAAAGGGATATAATGGATAACATATACTTTTTAAGTCAATCATCTTCATTAACATTAATAATTATTATCAGTTTAATATTTGCAATCTTAGGAATTTATCATTCTAAAAAATTTCAAGGAATAAGTAATTATTTAACTGCAAATAGAAATATTGAGTTATTTTCATTAACAACCAGTCTTGTTGCATCTGCTTTAGGAGCATGGATTTTATTTGGTCCTGTTGCTGCTGCTACATGGGGAGGGATAGGTGCTGTTATTGGCTATGCACTTGGAACAGCTTTTCCGATGATTTTCTTAATTTATTTTGGAAGAAAAATTAGGTTAGAGTTTCCAAAAGGATCATCACTAATTGAGTTTATGAGAAAAAAATTTGGAAAAAGTTTATTTAAACTGATCTTATTGATGACAATCTTTTACATGTTTATTTTTCTTTGTGCAGAAGTCACAGCCGTAGCAGTTTTAATAAATTATTTATCAGGCACAGATCTTTGGATCACAGCATTAATAGTACTTTTAGCGACTTTAACTTATACGCTTTATGGAGGTCTAAGAGCTTCTATTTTTACCGATAATATTCAAATGATAGTAATTGGTTTTCTTTTATTAATTCTTATTTTAATTATTGGTTCATCAACAGGAGATAACTTTTCTTTTGCTTTGATTAAAGAAAAAAATCCACAATTATTAAGCTCATCTTACATTCCAAGTTATACAGCTGGGTTAACTTTTTTTATTGCAGTTGCAGCCACAAATTTATTTCACCAAGGGAATTGGCAAAGGGTTTATGCTGCCAAAGATTATAAAACTTTAAAATCAGCATTGATCATTTCTTTTTTTATAATTGTGCCAATAGTTTTTTTAATGGGCTTTATTGGAATGGTGTCATTCTCTATTGATCCATCAACAAGAGCTGATTTAGGATTTTTTACTTTATTGTTAAAAGAACAAACTGAAATGCTATCTTTAATTATCGTTATTCTTGGTTTAGCTTTAACAATTTCAACAGTTGATACATTGGTTAATGCAATATCAAGTTTGTTTGTTGTTGATGGTAAAGCGACTTTTAATTTTGACAAAAAAACAGATTATTTAAAAATTTCAAAATACTTTATTGTATTTTTATCATTGATTGCATTTGGTGTTGCCTCAAAAGGATTTGATATTTTATATCTATTTTTGCTTGCAGACTTATTTTGTTGTGCATTTGTATTCACAGTGTTTTACAGCTTTTACAACAAAGTAAATGAAAAAACTGCTTATGTTTCGATTATAATTGGTTTAATTGGTGGATTTTTAATGTTTCCTTATCCAGATTTTTCCAAGAGTTTATTGGTTGGGGGATTGATCTCTAAAGATCTATTTTCACCTTTTGTTGCACAATCTTTATTATTTTTATCATTTGTTGTTGCAACTTTTTTACCAGCAGTAATTTTGAAATTGAAAAGTAATTAATTTAGATCACAGATTTTAAAGCATCATAAATAAGTTCTTTGGTAGTCTCACCAATGCTTCTGTAAACTTCTTTATTATCTTTAAAAATTAAAAGGGTTGTTTGATATTGAATATTAAAAAATTTAGCAATTTCTTTATTAGTTACATCAAATGTAAAGTATTCAATATTATCAAAATCATTTTTTGCTTTATCAAGAACTTTCATTTGACTTGCGCATGACGTACAATATTTAATCCATGAGCTAACCACTACAACTTTTCCATCTGATAATGCCTTATCGAACAAATCCTTAGTATAAGTTGTTTCTTTAGCTAATCCTTTACTGGTGAATGCCAGTAAAAAACAGATAAATATAAAAATTTTTTTCATTTATAGTAATTTAAATAAATTTTAAATTATTGTAATGCCTTAAATTGTCTCTATATATGCCTAATCCATGTCAAATGATCAAATAAGCATAAATAATCTATCAAAAATTTATGACAATGGTTTTGAGGCCTTAAAGAAAATTAACCTTAATATCAAAAAGGGTGAAATTTTTGCAATGCTTGGACCAAATGGTGCAGGCAAAACTACATTAATCAGTGTTATTTGCGGCATTGTCAGACCATCTTCTGGAAAGGTTACTGTAGATAATTTTGATATTATTGATGATTATAGAGAAACAAGATCAAGAATTGGATTAGTTCCACAAGAGTTAACCTTAGAACAATTTGAAACAGTATTTAACAATGTTTCTTATTCACGAGGTTTGTATGGAAAAAAACCAGATCCAAAACATATTGAAAAAATTTTAAAAGACTTAAGTCTATGGGATAAAAAAGATTTAAGATTAAGACAGTTATCTGGAGGAATGAAGAGACGTGTGTTAATCGCAAAAGCATTGTCTCATGAACCAACTATATTATTTTTAGATGAACCAACAGCTGGTGTTGATGTGGAATTACGTCAAGATATGTGGAAGGTAGTTGAAACCTTAAGAAAAACTGGTGTTACAATTATTCTTACTACTCATTATATTGAGGAAGCAGAGGCAATCGCTGACAGGGTAGGGGTAATCAATCAAGGAGAAATTATTGTTGTTGATGAAACAAAAGAACTTTTAAAGAAAATGGGACATAAAAAACTTACTGTAGATCTTCAAGAAGAAATCGCTGAAATCCCAAATAGTTTAGATAAGTACAATCTAGAAATTGGAGAAGATAAAAAATCAATTAATTATACTTATAATGTCAGAGCTAAAAGCACTGGAATAACTAACTTGCTACAAGATTTAAAAGATGCAAACTTAAAATTACAAGATTTAAAAACAGAACAAACTACTTTAGAGAAAATATTTGTGACATTAGTAAAGGAGAACAATGAAGTTTAATTATTACGCATTTAGATCGATGTACTTGCATGAAATGGACCGATTTAAGAGAACATTGATGCAATCATTGTTTTCTCCTGTTTTGTCCACATCATTATATTTTATTGTTTTTGGGTCTGTAATTGGTGGATACGTAGAAAAAATCGATGGAATTAGTTATGGATCTTTTATAGTTCCCGGTCTTTTGATGTTAACGTTGTTAACTCAATCAATCAGCAACACCTCATTTGGTATATTTTTTCCAAAATTTAATGGAACTATTTATGAAATTTTAGCAGCACCAATTTCAACTTTTGAAATTGTTTTAGCTTTTGTGGGTGCTGGAGCTACCAAAACTCTTATTGTTGGATTAGTTATATTTTTAACTTCAACGTTCTTTGTTGAGGTTCAAGTAATGTATCCATTATTAATGATATTTTTATTAGTGTTAGTGGCATTTACATTTGCTTTATTTGGTTTTTTAATTGGTTTAATGAGCTCTAATTTTGAGCAGATGTCTATCATTCCAACGTTAGTTATCACACCAATGGTATTTTTAGGCGGTAGTTTATATTCTTTAGATATGTTGCCTGAGTTTTGGCAAACAGTTACTTATTTTAACCCAGTCGTATACTTAATAAACGGTTTAAGATTTGCATTTTATGGTGTTTCAGATTTTAATATTTGGGTTAGTATAATTTCTATGGTCGTTTTCTTAATTTCCTGTGTAACCGTTGTAACGGTATTACTAAAAAAAGGATATAATATAAAGTCTTAGCTACTAGCTATTTTCTTTTTTGGATCGTAAAAAGGTTTTTCTACAATTGTAGCTGAATATTTTCCTTCATGAGTTTTAACATCTAATTGATTTCCCAACTCTGAATAATTGATTTCAATCATTGCAAGTGCAATATTTTTTTTCAATCTAGGAGAATATACAGCAGAAGTTACTTTACCAATTGTTTTGCCATCTTTTTCAATAGGCCAAAAAGTTGTGTTAGGTCCTGATAATGGATTACAATCAATGATAAGACCAACTTGTTTTCTTGTAATTCCTTCTTGTTTTATTTTTTTTAGTGATTCTTTACCTATAAAATTTATATCAGTATCTAAATTAACCAATCGATCAAAACCTAATTCAAATGGGTTTGTATGTATATCTGCATCTGCGTGATAAGAAAGCATACCACCTTCAATTCTTCTAATTGAAGATGTGTGACCTGGTTCAATTCCATGTTCTTTACCAGCTTCCATTATTTTTTCATAAAGCTCATTTCCTCTTGAACCATCTCTTAAAAATATTTCATAACCAAGTTCACTTGACCAACCAGTTCTTGAAACAACTAATGGAATTCCATCAAGCTCATACTCTCTAAGCCAATAATATTTAAGTTCTCTAATATCTTCACCAAATAGTTTGACCATTATTTCCTGCGAAGTAGGGCCTTGTAATTGCAAGGGAGAAACATCCGGTTCAGATATTTTAACATCTAATCCTGAATTAACCGCAACACCTTGTGCCCATAACAAAATGTCACTATCAGCTAAAGATAACCAAAAATGATTTTCAGCTAGTCTTAATAAAACAGGATCATTTAAGATGCCACCATCATTATTTACAATTAAAACGTATTTACATTGTCTAACAGACAACTTTGAAAGATCTCTTGGAGTCAAAAGTTGAATAAATTTATATGCATCAGGACCAGTAATCTCGACTTGTCTTTCAACCGCAACATCACATAAGATTGATTTTTTAATAAGATTCCAAAAGTTTTGTTCAGGATTTCCAAAATCTCTTGGAATATACATGTGGTTATAGACAGAAAAACCTGTAGCTCCCCATTTTACAGTAGCATCGAAATATGGAGATTTCCTAATTTGTGTTCCAAAACCAAAGTTTTTACGAGACATCTGTGACCATTAACAGTCTTAATATTATTTACAAATAGAATATTCACACTATTAATCTTAGATTTATAAACTCACTTGTATGATTAAATATTTAATACCAGCTATAATTGTTTTTCTGATTGTATTATTTTGGGAAAAAATAACTGATTTTGTTGAGAAAAAGTTCAATATTAAGCTTAATTATATAGTTGTCAGTTCAGTAGTTGCTGCAATAGCAATTATCCTTTTGCTTCTAAATTACTAGAATTTATGAACAGTATTGATTTATCAACTTATAAATTAGATGAGGCTGATGGTGTATTTACATATAAAAATGAAAATACAACACTTGGGTTTGTAAGATTCAACGATAAAGGTGAGGTCGAATATATTTTTGTTAATCCAATTTTTAGAAAAAAAGGTATAGCTACAAAATTATTATTGTTAGTGAAAGAAAAAACAGGAAAAGAAATAATTCTTCAAGAACCAATTAGTCCACTAGGGTCAAAACTATTAAATTCATTTAATAAATGGAAATAAACTTAATATTTTTTTTTACAGTTGTACCAGCAATAATTTTATACGGTATTGCAAAATCGGGCTTAGGTGGATCGATGACTTTAATATCTGTTCCATTAATGACTATTGTAATGCCTTTGAATCAAGCATTAGGAATAATTTTACCAATTTTAATATTCTCAGATTTTATAGCTGTTTATAAATATAGAAAAGAATATGACTTAGGAACTTTAAAATTAATGGTTCCATTTGCAGCTGTTGGAATACTAATTGCATCTTTCACATTCACATATTTTTCTGAAGATTTATTAAAATTTATAATTGGTTTAATGGGATTTATTTTTGCAGGTCATTATTTCTTTTTTAAAAAAGATAAAGAAGCCAAATCTCAAAAAAATTCTATCAAAGGAGGGATTTGTTCTGTTATAGCTGGATTTACGAGTTTCTGTGTCCATGCAGGAGGAACACCAGTAAGTGTTTATATGCTTCCTTTAAGGATGCAGAAAGAAATTTATGTGGGAACAAGAATTATTTTCTTTACTTTTGTTAATCTAATAAAGCTTCCTCTATACATTAATCTTTCAATGACAAATTTAGTGACCTTTAAACAATCAGTATTTTTATTTCCACTTGCTTTTCTAGGTATATTAATCGGTTATCGATTAATCAAACTTATAGATGAAAAATTATTTTATAATATTTTGTATACTTTAATTTTTATAAGTAGTTCTAAACTTTTATATGATTATTTAATATGAAAAAAAAATTTAATCCTAGAATAAAAGCAAGAATAAGAAAAAATAAACAAGTTCTTAATAAAAAGATTGATAATTTTTTCGGTTGGATAAAAGGTGCTAAACTTGTTGAGCTTAAAGAATGTAATGTAGAAGAAGATCCAGTTCGTCCAGAATTAGATAATAAATTTAGGACAGGATTTGGAAGAAAAATTTATGGAGTTGAGTATCAAGGTGCAATTCATGCTGTTATGTGTTTTGCTTACACAAATGAAATTCCCAAAAGTGTAGATGAACTTGAAAAATTAAGTACTGATGCTTTTTTACAAAGTGCAATGAGAGATCAAAAAGGTGGACAAATCGCTATTGCTTATACTGTATGGTCAAAGAAAAAAGGTGGAGGAAAGTTAATTGTTAATGAAGTGTTTAAAGAGATTAAAAAATCCAATCATTTAAACAGATTAGTAACACTTTCACCTTTAACTGAAATGGCAAAAAATTTTCATGAAAGAAATGGAGCAAAATTAGTTCAAATTAATGAAACAACCCAAAATTTTGAATATAAAGTCACTTAACCATGAAGTTAAAAAAAAAATTAATTCTTCTATTTTGTACTTTCTTTGTTTTACCGTATTCTATTGTTATGGCTAATGAAGAAGCAAAGTATGAGCTGGTTGATAAAAATGAAATTTATGAGATCAGAAAGTATTCTGATCGTTTAGCAGTTGAGACCTCTAGAGCTGGCATAGATAGTAATTTTAGAAAATTATTTAATTACATTTCAGGAAGGAATGATGCTAAAGAAAAGATAGCAATGACCACTCCGGTTACTCAAGTAGAAAAAAACGGTAATATGACTATGCAGTTTTATTTACCTTCAAAATTTAATTCAAATAATGTTCCTAATCCTAGTAGAGAAGATGTAAGAATAATAAATATTGAAGGAGGGTATTATGCAGTACTCAGGTATTCAGGTAGAGCTTCTGATAGAAATTTCATAAAACATAAAGAAATTTTAGAAAAAGAGTTAAAAAAAAATAACATCTCAATTATAAGTCCACCAATTAGAGCTACATATGATAGTCCTTTTACTCTTCCAATTAATAGAAGGAATGAAGCAATGTATAAAGTAGAGTTTAATTAATGCAGCCAAAATATAAAGCAATGGTGCTATCATGCATGGATCCAAGATTTCAACATTTAGTTTATAATCATTTAAAGAAAAAAAAATTAACTGGAAAGTATAGTGCTTTTACAATTGCTGGTGCCGCAGTAGGCGTCACACATAATAAATTTAAAAAATGGCATAATACATTTTATGATAATCTTGCAACTTCAATTCAACTTCACAAAATAGAAAAACTAATTGTTATTAATCACAAAGATTGTGGTGCTGCTAAAATTGCTAATGGAAAAAAAGAATTTAGTCCAGCAAATGAAAAAAAAATACACCAAGATTCATTTAAAAAACTTAAAAAAAAAATTAAAAAAAGATTTCCAAAACTAAAAGTGGAATTAAATGTAATTGCTTTAGATAGTAAAATTACAAAATTTTAATTATTGATTTCTAATCAAAGGATAAACTTTTGGATTTAAATATTTTGAGTTTGTTAACATAATCAATAACAAGGTAACAAATCCAATTGAAAAACCTAAGTAAATTAAAACTTTAAAATCAAACATCCACACAAGTTCAAAGATTTTTTCTATAATAAATTTTGAACCAATTATCGCAAAGAATATTGCAATCAGTATGACTGATTTAAAGATAATTATGAATTCTATTAATGATGAGAGAATTATCTCTTTTTTTGAAAATCCTAAGATTTTAAACACTAAGTTTTGATATTCTTTAACTTTTCCTTGAACCATAATTGCACTTGAAATAACAATTAAACCAATCACAATAGTTACAGCTGATATTAGAGTAACAGCAATGAATACTTTATTTAAAACAGCTGTTACTTTTGTAAGATAATCAGCAATTTTAATCATTGATAAGCTAGGCATAACTTCTAGCATTTCAGTTTCATCAAATTTATCAGAATTAAATTTTGCTGTTGCCAAATATTCATGTGGAATATTTTGAGCAAATTGAGGATTAAATAGCATTGCAAAGTTAATACTTAAATCTCGATAATCAACTTCTCTAAAATTTACTACTTCACCATCAATTTCTCTTCCATATATATTTAAAGTAAAAATATCTCCTAATTGGATATTTAAATCTTTTGCAACTTTAGCGTCTAGAGATATTTGAAGTTGGTTAGGTTTATTTAAATTCCACCACTCTCCAGCAACTAAAGGATTATCTTCAGGAACATCTTCTACCCATGAAGATCTTCTCTCACTTTCAATTACCCAATAACTATCATTATCAGGTTTAATATAAGTATTTGGGTTAATACCATTAATTTTAGCAATGCCAGATGAAACCATTGGAACAACTTCTATGTCTGCATTAGGATCCATTTTTAGTATACCTTGCTCAAACTTTTCACGTTCTCCTTTTTGAATACCCACAAAGAAATAATCAGGTGCAATATCAGGAATTGATTTAGCTATTTCTCTTTGAAAATTTGTTCCAACTAACGCTAATGTTAAAAGTAAAGTAACACCCAAACCTAAAGACATAATAGTAATTGGAGTAATACTTTTAGTTTGAGTGATATTTTTAATTGATACCTTTAATGAAATATTTGAGCTTGATTTAAATTTTTTAAGAAAAAATATAATTATTCTTGAGAGAAAGAAAAAAACAATTAAACACACAAAAAATGCAGCAAAGTATCCAAGGCTATAAGTTGGTTGTTCAGAACCAATTGTAAATAATAAAACTAAAATAGAGAGCAAAACAAAACTTAAAACAACAGACTTTTTTGAATAATAAAATTGTAAGTTTTGAAAAACGTTTCTAAATAAATTTGAAGCTTTCACTTGGTCAATTGAACTTATTGTTGGGATAGAAAATATTACAAGTACCAATAAACCTACTAAAAATATTTTAATAAAATTTACAATAGAGAATACTGGATAAACATTTAATCCAAGACCGTCTGATAAGTACTTATCAGCAATAGGTACTATTAAAAAACTTGAGCCATATGAGATAACTGTAATAACAAATAATAATATTAATAACTGAAGATAATAAAGTGTCTTTATATTTCCAGAATAAAAACCAACTGCTTTTCTAACAGCAATTGACATGTTGTTTTGGTTAATAAAAGAAAGAAGAGTATTTGCAATTCCAATACCAGCAATCAACATCGCACTTATTGAAACGAGAGATAAAAATTGTGAAAAATTATTAATTATTCTTTTTATTCCACTTGCTGAATTTTCAGGATAACGAAGCTTTACTTTTTGATCATCTTTAAAAATATTCTCAATTCGTTTTTCTAACTCTTCAGAGTTACCTCCTTCATTAAATTTTACTTTGTATTCATAGTTTAAAAAGCTTCCAATACCGTTTAGTTTTAATATTTCTAAAGTTTGTTTTCCTGCAAGTGCCCAATCACCAAAAGCAACAAATCCACTAACATCAGGAACTGATTTTATAATTCCTATAACTGTAAAGTTTTGGTCTTGAACTTTAACTTCTTCATTAATTTTTATCTTAAGTGTCTTTGATAAACTTTCATTAATTAAAATAGTGTTTGGTTCTTTTTGCATTCGCTCATAAGCACCTTCGGGTTCAAAAACTACTTCACCATATAACGGGTATTTTTCATCAACTGTTTTAATTCTTGTAAATAAAGATTTGTTTTTTTCTCTGCCTGTTGTTGAAAGCATGGTACTGAACTCAATCATTTGAGATACATTTGCAAATTCTTTTACCTGATTAACTAATTCTAGATTTCCTTGGTTACGATTGTAATCAATTTCTAAATCACCACCTAAAAGTGCTTTAGCATTATCGTTTAGTTCCTTTTTAAGACTATCTTCAATTGTAAAAATAGCACTTAATATAAAGAGGCTAATAAATAGAGTAACAATGATAGATGAGATTTTGTGATAGTTTCTGCTTAAATCCTTTAAAGCATATTTAAAAATTAAACTAAATTCAGATCGATTATTTAATTTTTCCATCTTTTATTTTAATTTTTCTTTTTGCTTTATTAGCTAGTTTTGGATCGTGCGTTACCATGATTAAGGAAGATCCTTCCTCTTTTACATATTTAAATAAAATATCTGAAATCATTAATGAGTTTTCAGTATCTAAGTTTCCAGTGGGCTCATCAGCCAAGATTAATTCAGGTTTCATTGCTATAGCTCTTGCAATTGCAACTCTTTGCTGTTCACCACCAGATAATTGACTTGGTAAATTATTAAAACGATGCTTTAAACCAAATCTATCTAATAAAGTTTTCGCTTCAGTCTCAGGTTTTTTAAAATTATTTAATTCTAGTGTTAAAGCAACGTTTTCAACTGCTGTATAATTTGGGATTAAGTAGAAAGATTGAAAAATAATTCCAATATTTTTCTTTCTTATTTCTGAAACTTCATCTTCATTTAAATTAGTAATTTCTTGATCTTGAAAAATAATTTTACCAGAAGTCGGTTTTTCCAAGCCTCCAACGAGCATAATCAAACTAGTTTTACCAGATCCACTTTCACCTACGACAGAAACTGTCTCCTTTTTCTCAATGGTAAGATCAATATTCTTTAAAACACTGATACTTTCTTTACCAGTTTGGTATTTGAGATTTATTTTTTTTAATTTAAGAAGATCACTCATGAATAAAAGTTTATTTATAAAAGTTTTGATAATCTTTCTAGTGCACATAAACGCATTCGCAATAGAAAAGGTAGTCTTATTTGGGGATAGTTTGATGGCCGGATATGGTTTACCTAAAGAACATCACTTATCAGTAGTATTAGAAGATGATTTTAAAAAAGACGGTTTAAATATAAAGATAATTAATGGCAGTGTATCTGGGAGTACTTCTTCAGGAGGATTAAACATTGCTGAATGGAGTTTGTCTGAACCTGATATTGACTTAATCATTTTAGGTTTGGGTGCCAATGATATGCTTAGAGGAATAAAACCAGAAGAAACTGAGAAAAATTTAGAAGAAATCATAAAGATAGCTAATAATAAAAAAATTAAAATTATTATTGCAGGAATGGTTGCACCAACGACCCACGGCGCTGAATACAAAAAAGAGTTTGATGCAATTTATCCAAAATTATCAAAAAAATATAACTTACCCTTGATCCCATTTTTACTTGAAGGTGTTGCGCTAAACCCTAGTTTAAATCAGCAAGATGGAATTCATCCCAACAAAGAAGGAACAATTAAAGTAAGTGAAACTATTAAAAAAAGTATTATTAATATTTTAAATTAAATGAATAAATTTTTATACAACCTTAAAGAAAGTAGAATTTTCCAGTTTGTTGTTATTTCAATTATCATATTAAATGCAATCACAATTGGGGTTAACACTTACGATTTAAGTGAGTTAACCAAGCTGGCAATTAATTATTTAGATTATTCAATTACTATATTTTTTGTAATTGAAATTATAATTAGATTTGTAGGAGAGCCTAAAAAACTTCAGTTTTTTAAAAGTGGATGGAATGTATTTGATACTTTAATTGTCTTAATTTCATTAATTCCAATTCCTAATAATTCTAGCTTCTTACTTTTAAGATTGCTAAGAGTATTTAGAGTATTGAGAATTATTTCAGTGGTTCCAGAATTAAAAAAAATCATTGAAGCTCTGCTTACTTCTGTCAAAAGAGTATTTTATGTTGGATTATTATTGTTCATAATTCTTTATATATACGCAACTATAGGTTCAATTTTATTTAGCACAGATATTCCTGAGAGGTGGAGCGATGTTGGTGTTGCAATGATCACATTATTTCAAGTTTTAACATTATCAAGTTGGGAACAAGTAATGCTGCCATTACAAGATGTTTACTGGTGGGCTTGGATATATTTTTTCAGCTTTATAATTATATGTGGAATTACAATGCTTAATTTGTTGATTGCGATATTAGTAGACGTAGTAATCAATCAGAAAAAGCTATAGGACTTTTAAATGAAAAAATTGCTACTCATTATAAGTTTCCTTTGCTTTAGTTATGCTAATGCACAAAATATAAACATTACTGTAGATAAAAATTTAAACCTTGTGTGTGCATTTGAAAAAGTAATTGTAAAAAATCCAGATCATAACTTTGAAACATTTACAAAAGATCAAATTAATAGAGATGACATTAATAAACTTGTAATTGAATCTAAATCACCAAATGTATTGAATATTAAAAATTTATCTAATTTCATTGATAAAATTGAACTAGAGGTAAAAATTTCTAATAAAGATGTTGTTCTAATCCAAGCTTTTGATGACGATAAGAATTATTCAGAATCTGCTGTGCTGACAATTAAAACAGGTGAGCTTATTCACGAAATTACAAAAAATATTAAACTAGAAGAGAAAGAAAAGGATATTTCTTTTTATAGTTGTAAAAATATTAATCAAAACACATAAGAACAAAGACTCTATTTCTCTTATTTGGTAATATCTAATTATGAAGAAAGTATTTTTAGTTTGTTTAATTTACTTATTTTCTTTAACGAGTGCTTTTGCAAACGATAGAGATATTAGACTTAATCAATTATTTAATGAACTAAAGGTTAATAAAGCAAAAGTTGCAGCTATTGTTGAGCAGGAAATTTGGTCTTTATGGAGCACTCATCCTACTGATGAAAAACTGACTGCTCGTTTAGAAGAAGGTTCAATGTTTATAAGAAACCAACAGCCAAAAAGAGCAAGAGAAATTTTTACCGAAGTAATAAAACTTGATGAAAATTGGGCTGAGGCTTGGAATAAAAGAGCAACAGTTCTTTATATGTTAGGAGAATTTC
>CACBDD010000015.1 GCA_902537905.1 uncultured Pelagibacteraceae bacterium
AAATTAAATCTTTGCTCAGGTTGGTATGGAGCTAATTTAAGAACAAATAGTGTTGATGAAGAAAAAAATTTAATTCAAGATCAGTTAAAACTTTTTAAAGATTGTAATTCACCTTGCATGGTTTTTGCTGAAGTTTCTGGATCGATTCAAGGAGACCCAAATCGAAAATTATCTACAAGACCTCAAATGGATCTTGAAGAATCTAAAAAATATTATGAAAAAATTTCAGAAATGGGAAAATATCTTGAAGACGAAGGTATGCCGCTTGCTTATCATCATCACATGGGAACTGTAATAGAGACTGAAGAGGATACAGTAAGATTGCTTGAGAACACTCATGATAGCGTAAAACTTACATTAGATACTGGTCACATGTTGTTTGCTCAGGGAGAATCGTTAAAAATATTAAATGACTTTAGCGAAAGATTAATTCATATGCATTGCAAGGATATTAGAAAAAGTGTTTTAGAAAAATCTTTAAAAGAAGATTTAAGTTTTAGAGGAGCCTTTTTAGAGGGTGCATTTACAGTTCCAGGTGATGGATGTATTGATTACAAGCCTTTGTTCGATGTGCTAAAAGAAAAAAATTATTCTGGATGGTTGGTGGTAGAGGCGGAACAAGATCCTGCAAAAGCAAATCCATTTGAATATGCAAAAATAGGTTACAAGTATTTAACTGAAACTTTAAATCTTAGTGGTATTAAGATTTACAAAAGTTAACTTTCAATAAATAATAAACTTAAACTTTTAAATTAAATCTCTTACTATAGTCTCACAATTTTTGATTTTTCTAATGTATCATCAAAATAATCAATTATATTTTGAATTGTTTCTACACCCATTCTTGTCATACATTCATCAGTAAAAGCAGCAGTATGTGGACTCAAATAAACTTTTTCATTTTTTAAAAGAGGATTATCATTTTCGGGTGGTTCTTGTTTAAATACATCAATTCCTGCTCCAAAAATTAAATCTTCATTTAATGCCTTATTAAGATCTTCTTCGTGAATAATTCCACCTCTAGCAGCATTAATGATGATGCAGTTTTTCTTCATCGTTTTAAGTAAATCATAATTAATAAGATTTTCTGTTTTTTCTGTTAAAGGTACATGTAGAGATATTACATCCATTGTCTTTACTGCCTCTTCAAGATTATCAACTTTTTTTCCACCAAGATTTTCTATTGCGTCTTTATCTACAAATGGATCATAGACGAATACATTCATTTCAAATCCCAAACATCGTTTAATAAGTGCTTTACCTATTCTACCAAATCCCATTATTAGGAAATTTTTTTCCATACTTCAATAGTTTTAGGTAATTTATTTCTGTCCTTAAAGTTACCTTCTTTAACTGTCGTATGATAAAGCTCTCTTCTCTTTGCAATATTTAGCAAGACAAACATCACATGCTCAGCAACTGTAACTGCATTTGCATTAGCTGTAATAGCAATTTTTATATCTCTTTCTTTGGCTGTTTTTAAATCAATATTATCGTAGCCAACCCCATGTCTAGAAATTATTTTAAGATTTTTTGCTTCGTTAATTACTTCACCTGGTAGTTTTGCTATTCTAATTGAAGCGCCATCACAATCTTTTATTTTAGTCTTTAAATTTTCTATTGAAACATCGTCAGTTACTTCCACATCAAAATCGGGGTGGTTATTAATTAATTCCATACCTTTATCATGAACTTTTTGGATAACTAGAATCTTCTTTTTATTACTCATAATTTTATTCAAGCTTTTCTTTTGAAGGCTTTTCTAATACGAAAAATATCAAACAATGTAAAATAGTTTTTTAAAAAGTTGTAATTATTTTCTTATTAAAATAAATTTAGTTGTGAATTTGACTATAAAAACTCTACTTTATATTTTTAACTTTCTTGAAAAGATTAATACTTTTTTTCTAAGAATTGGAAGACAATTTGCGTGGATCGCAATTTTTTTAATGGTTGTCGTAATTATGATCCAGGTTTTCTTTAGATATGTTCTCAACAATGCCTTACCTTGGCCAGATGAAGTTGCAAGATTTTTAATGTTATGGATGACTGGTTTAATCGCTCCTTCAGCCTATAGATGGGGAGGTTTTGTCTCTATTGATATGTTGGAAAGATTTTTACCTAAAATCATATCCACTTTATTAACTTTATTTCTATTAATTATATCTTTATTTGTTTTGATCATTGGATTTGAATTAGGTTTAAAGCATATTAATGCTGGATGGATATTTAATTCTGCTTCAATCAAAATTCCATTTAATTTAATTGGTGGCAAAGCAGAGCCAATAAAATTAGCTTGGATGTATATGTCCTTACCTGTTGGAATTGTTTTTTTGATTTCAGTAAATATAGAGTTAATTTTAAGAAATTTTTTAAGTAATTTTACAAAATTAGAGTTACCTGAAGATTTAGATAAACAAAAATTGGAGACCCAATAATGCTAATCTGGTTTCTCCCTTTATTTTTATTATTTTTGTTAATTGGATTACCAGTATTTTTTGGATTGTTGGCTGCTCCTGGAATTTTACTTTGGCTTAATGATCAATCTAGAGATGGAGCAATGCTTTATAGAAATATTTACAATGGCATTGATAGTTTTCCTTTAATGGCAATTCCATTTTTTATGTTAGCTGGTGAGCTAATGAATAGGGGAGGAATTACTCAAAGATTAGTAGAATTTAGCCAAGCGATGATGGGTCATTTAAAAGGTGGTTTGGCACATGTTAACGTTTTAACTTCGATGCTTTTTGCTGGCCTATCTGGATCTGCAGTTGCGGATACTTCTGCAATTGGTTCAATGTTAATTCCTGCAATGGAGAAACAAGGTTATACTAAAAAATTTTCAGCAGCAATTACCGCAGCAAGCTCAGTTATTGGTCCAATTATTCCGCCTTCAGGAATAATGATTATTTATGCATACGTCATGGGAGAGAGTGTAGCTGCCTTATTCTTAGCAGGTATTATTCCTGGAATTTTAGTTGGTGTTAGTTTGATGGTCACAATTAAGTTTATGGCTAAAAGATATAATTTTCCTGCTGTAACAAAAAAGACAACATGGAGCCAAAGAGGAAAAGCTTCTTTGAAAGCTTTTTTCCCATTGATGACCCCAGTCATAATTCTGGGAGGTATACTTGGAGGAATTTTTACACCAACAGAAGCATCTGCAGTTGCTGCTGCTTATGCAATGTTTATTGGTTTGTTTGTTTTAAAATCTTTAGAGTGGAAAGATGTCCCAAAGGTTATGACAAAAGCTGCAATGGTTTCATCTGTAGTATTACTTTTGGTTGGTGCTGCAATGGCTTTTAAAACAGTTGTTAGTTTATCTCATGCACCAGAATATCTTGCTGAATTTGTTTTGGGATTAACCGACAATCCTTATATTTTATTATTTCTTATTAATATTTTACTATTTGTTGTTGGCATGTTTTTAGATGCAGGTCCGGCAATAATTATATTAGGACCAATACTTGGACCTGTATTTGTAGAACTAGGTGTACACCCAGTTCATTTTGCAATTATTATGTCAGTTAACTTAACTGTTGGTTTAGCAACACCACCAATGGGTTTAGTGTTATTCGTAGCATCTTCAGTTTCTGGAGAAAGAGTTGAAACTATATCAAAAGCAATATTACCGTTTTTAGCAGTTGAAGCTATTGTAATATTTTTAATTACATACTTCCCGTCAATTTCAATGACTATTCCCTTGCTTACAGGTTTTGCAAAATAGTTTTAAATTTTTAGATAATAGACACAGAGGTACAAATTAGGTATAGTTTCTATACTTAAATATATATTTAAAGAGAGGGAAATAATAATGAGTAAATTAATTAAATCATTTTTTTCATTATTATTCTTAATTAGTTTTACAGCTTCTGTTTCAGCTGCTGATTACAATTTAAGAATGACTATGAACTCTAATGATCAAGATGAAGACTATGATGGTTCAGTGGTATTTAAAAACTACGTAGAAGCAGCATCAAATGGAAAAATATCTGTGGAACTTTTTGTAGGTACACAGTTATGTTCTAAAGGAGCAGAATGTTTACAAGGTGTTTCTGATGGAAGTATCGACATTTACATTTCTACTTCTGGAGGAGCAGCTGGTGTATTCCCATATGTTCAAGTTTTAGATTTACCATATCTAATGGCAGATGACAGAATTGCTGAAGATGTTATGCAAGGTGATTTCGTAAGAACTATGAGACAAATGGCTCTTAAAGATTCAGGAGATTCAATAAGATTAATGACTATTGGAAACACTGGTGGATGGAGAAATTTTGCAAACACAAAAAGAAGAGTTGCAGAACCATCTGACATGAAAGGTCTAAAAATCAGAACTGTTGTAGCTGATTTACCTCAAGAGCTTGTAAGAGCTCTAGGTGCATCACCAACTCCTATTCCATGGCCAGAATTATTTACATCTTTTCAAACAGGTGTAGTTGAAGGTTCTAAAAATGGAATAACTGACATTATGAATATGAAGTTTCCAGATGCGGGTCTAAAATATGTTACTTTAGACGGTCATGCATACATGGGAGCACTTTGGTGGATGAACAATGCAAAATATCAATCTATGCCAAAAGAACTTAAGAAAGTTATTACGGATGGATTTTATGCATTGCAACAAGCAACATTTGCATCTCCAAAAAGAAAATCAATCAAAGCATATGAAGACTTTGTAGCAGGTGGTGGAGATCTATATGTTCCAACTCCAGCACAAAAAGCTAGCTTCAAAAAAGCTGCTAGTCCAGTTTATGATTGGTTTAAGTCAAATGTTAAAGGTGGTGGACAGATCTTTGACGCTTTAACTAGTGCAGTTGCTGATGCTGAGAAAAGAGCATCAAGTGCATACGACAAAGACTTATAATCTTAATTAAATAATGGGGCGGATTTAATTATTCGCCTCATTACCTAAACGGATAAATCCAAGCTTTGTAATCTTTAATAAGTATATGCGCTTTTTCAATTTGTTCAGGAGTCATTTTTTTAATCACTTCCTCTTGAGAAATTGCAGCATCGGGATCACCTCCAATAGCAGACAAACCATACCACATGTAAGCTCGAACAAGATCAGGAGCAGGGAGTCCTCTACCGACTTCATAATACCATCCAACACCCGATTGAGCACCAGGATGACCTTTCATCGAAGATCTAAGATACCATTCAAAAGCTCTAACATCGTCTTGTTCAACTCCAAGACCCATTGCATACATAATTCCAATAAGCTCTTCAGCATCAGCGTTTCCAGATCGAGCAGCTGGCATCAGCTCTTCCATAGCTTCTTGAAATTTTCCAGCTTCCATCAAATCTCTAGCATTTTCAATTTCTGCAAAAACTATAGATGGAATAAAAAAAATTATAAAAAAGTATCTCAACATATAAAAATATTAATATTTATAATTCCATTTTTAATTTCAGCAAACAAAACATATTCAATTGAATTACCAAAACCTTTGACAAATAATGATTTTCATAAAGTTGATATGGAAAAAGTTAAAATTGGAAGACTTTTATTTCATGATAAAATTTTATCAGCCAATCGTAATATTGCTTGTGCAACATGTCATAGCCATGATTTAGGAGGGTCTGATGGACTTTCATTAGGAATTGGCGAGGGAGGACATGGTATTGGATTAGAAAGAACAGCTGGATCAGGGGATGATAAAATTAAAAAACGTATTCCTAGAAATGCTCTAGCATTATGGAATTTAGGATTTAAAGATATTACAACACTACTTCACGATGGAAGAGTGACTAAATCTGACATATTTGGTAATGGTTTTAATACTCCAGCACAAGAACTGCTTCCAAAAGGTCTTGATAATATAGTTGCTGTACAAGCTTTATTTCCAATGACAAGACAATTTGAAATGGCTGGAAATCCAGGTGAAAATGAAATTATAGGACTTGTTTCAAAAGTTGGTAAAGACAGTATGAGAATTGATAGAGTTTGGCCTGTAATTACTCATAGAATAAGAGGAGTTCCTGAATATGTTGAAATGTTTAAACATGCTTTTGATGATGTAGATAATGCTTTAGATATAAATATCACACATATAGTAAACTCAATTGCAGCTTTTGAAATTCATGAATGGACATCCTTTGACTCTCCATTTGATGAATATTTAAATGGAAATAAAACAGCTTTAAATTCAAATCAGATTGCAGGTATGAACTTATTCTATGGCAAAGCTAATTGTAGCTCATGTCATTCTGGATCATTATTGTCTGATCAAAAATTTCATTCAATAGGTATTCCACAATTTGGACCAGGGAGAACTAGACCTTTTGATCCTTATGCGCGTGATGTTGGTAGAATGGTTGAAACAGATGATGTGAATGACATGTATAAATTTAAGACACCTGCGCTAAGAAATGTTTCTTTAACCGCACCTTATGGTCATAATGGTGCTTATCCAACACTTAAAGGCATAATTAAACAACATTTAAATCCAGTAGCTATGAATAAAAATTGGAAACCTCAATATGCAAATTTACCAAAGGCTCCATGGTTAGAACAAATTGATTTTGTAACTTTTTCAGACAAAAGAGAACAGGATAGAATCATTTCAAGTATAGATATCAAACCAATAGATTTGAGTGAAAAAGAAATTGACCAATTAGTATCTTTTTTAAAATCTCTAACTGGTAAAAGTGGAAATCAAAGACCACTCGGTAAACCAGAAAAAGTACCAAGTGGATTAACAATTGATTAAACTTATAGATAATAAATATGGAAAAAATTAAATATGGAATTATTGGAGCTGGCACAATGGCTCGAGAACATATTTTAAATTTATCTTTAATAGATGAAGCTGAAGTAGTTGCTCTTTCAGATCCACATGAGAAATCCTTGAAACAGTGTCAAGAATTACTCAAATCAGAAGTTGTTTGCTTTAAAAATCATCTAGATCTGATCAAAGAAAATTTAGTTGATGTTTATATAATTTCATCTCCTAATTTTACTCATATTCAAATTTTAAAAGATGTAATTAAAACCAACAAACATATATTGGTTGAAAAACCTTTGTGTACTAAGACAAAAGATTGTTTAGAAATAGAAAAACTTACTAAAAATTACCCTTCAGTTTTTTGGACTGCAATGGAATATAGGTATATGCCTCCTGTTTCAAAATTTATCAAAGAAATTCACAGCAAAACAATTGGTGACCTAAAAACATTAACAATAAGAGAACACAGATTTCCTTTCTTAAAAAAAGTAAATGATTGGAACAGATTTGAAAAAAATACCGGAGGAACTTTAGTAGAAAAGTGTTGTCATTTTTTTGATTTGATGCGTTTTATTGTTAAGAGTGAGCCCATAAGTGTTTATGCGAGTGGGGGACAAGATGTAAATCATTTAGATGAAGAGTATGATGGGAAAAAACCAGATATTATTGATAATGCATACGTAATTGTTAATTTTGAGAATGGCTCAAGAAGTATGCTTGAGCTTTGTATGTTTGCTGAAAATTCTGAAATGCAAGAAGAGTTAACTGCAACAGGAAATATTGGCAAAATTGAAACTTCAGTTCCTTCAAACGATTCTGGAAAAACTACTTCTGATGTAAGAATTGGTATGAGAGACGGAAAAACTAAACAAGAAAGTGTTAGCGTGGATCCAAAAATACTTGAAGCAGGACACCATCATGGTTCAACTTATTATGAACATTTAGCCTTTATAAATGCAGTAAAAAATAAATTAAAGCCAGAGGTATCTTTGAATGATGGATTAATTGCAGTTGCTATTGGA
The DNA here is from genome assembly GCA_902537905.1 of uncultured Pelagibacteraceae bacterium. Taxonomy (GTDB): domain Bacteria; phylum Pseudomonadota; class Alphaproteobacteria; order Pelagibacterales; family Pelagibacteraceae; genus Pelagibacter. The sequence goes on from CACBDD010000015.1 coordinate 7,754, forward strand.
GAAGCTGCTGAGACATCAATTAAACTTGGAAGAGTAGTTAAATTGAACGAGATAATTACTTAAAAAAAATCTATCGCTTTTTTAACTATAAAATCACTAACTCTTATATTTGATTCTGTTGTAACACCTGAAATATGAGGAGTTAAAATACAATTCATTTCAGATGTTATTCTTTCGCACAAATCTTTCTTAATAGGTTCATTTTCAAATACATCTAATGCAAATCCTGAAATTAGATTTTGATCATAAGCATCTATAAGATCATTCTCATTAACAACACTACCTCTTGACGTATTAATTATTATTGGTTGTTTTTGCATTTTTAAGAATGAAGACCTATTTATTAAATTTTTAGTCTCTTCTGTTAATGGTAAGTGCAAAGAAATAATATCTGCATCTTTAAATATATCTCCTAATGAGGATAATTTATAATTTTTCTCATTATCACCTAATTTTTTAATATAAGGATCATAGGCCAAAACATTCAGTCCATTTTTCAAACTGTAGTCCGCAACCTTTCTACCGATGGTACCAAATCCTACAATTCCAATGCACTTTCCATTTATTTCAGCAGATTTAATAGTGGTTCTAGGCCAATCACCTTTGACTGTTCCATAATGAAAAATAGGAATTTTTTTTATCAAAGACATCGAAGATGAAATCACATATTCAGCTACAGAGTCTGCATTCATGCCAGTTGCAGGTTGGACATGAATATTTTTGGTTTTACATAATTCAGTATCAATATTATCTAAACCAACACCCAATCTTCCTATAAATTTTAAATTATTAGCATTAGATAAAATATCTTTATTTACTTGAGTTTTATTTCTAACAATTAAACCGTCGTAATCTTTTATTATTTCTTTTAATTTTTTAGTATTTTTCCAAAGTGTTTCATCAAATGTGATTTCAAAATTATTTTTTAAGTCGTCTATACTATTGCTATCCATAAATTCAGTTATTAAAATTTTCATAATAAAAAATTAATTCTTAAACTAAATTAGACAAATCTCTTTTATTTGTTTTATAAGTAGGAAGTGGATATTTAAAAGCATATTTACGTGGAATGCACCTTTCTTTTGCTTTTTCCCAAAGAGCTAACCATTGTTTAAAATTCTGAATTTTAATATTTTTTTTATTTTTACTTCTCACATAAAAATTTGGAAGCGGTTCTCTTCCAGAAGGCTGTCCAGCTACATTATATCTAAGATCTGCGCTAATTCTAAAATCATTTGATCTATTTGGTAAAGAACAATGTATTGAGTGTTTGTGTAAAAGAATAATATCTCCGATATCTGCTTCCAAGTGAATGTGTTTCATTTTATCTAGTAATTTACTATCTTTAATTGCTACTTGGCCTCTATATCCAGAGATATGATTTAATAGTCCCATTTTATTTATCTTTTTAACAGTAATCATACACCCATTTTTTTTAGTAGTTTTAGTAAATGGTATCCAAACAGTAACCATATCGGTTAATTTTTGTCCTTTTGCATTAAGCACAGCAGCATCTTGATGCCAAGGTGTTCTTCCACTTAAACCATCAAAAACTGAACCTTTAGGTAATTTTTTTTCTGGTTGTTTAATCCTTGTATTTTGAACTGGGTTAGACATAATTTCTTTACCTAAAATTTTTTCTACAACATCTAAAATATTTTTATTAGTTATTAAATTCCATAAAGATTGAGTAGCAAAATAATCACTGTCTTTCTTAACATGATCCCTTGGAAGTCTAGTGTTAAAATATTGATCTAAATCATCAATTTTTAATTTTGATATATAAGAATATTTTTTTTTAAAATCTAAATTAAGAGTTTTTTTTATATCTTTTTTTTTTGCAAATTTTTGGATCAAACAGTCCATAACAAATTCCATATCATTAAGAACTGGCTTTAGATCTCTTTGAAAGTTAAGAACGTTCTTGATCTTCAAATATCCTTGTTCAAATAATTTCTTTTGAAGATTATTTACCATTAATATAATTTAGTGGAATTTAACCATAATATCAATTCTTAGGAGCAGATGTTAAATAGTTTGCATCATGAAAAGAAGTTAACATTTTTTTTTTATTATTGATAATATGTGGGTAGTATGCTGTTCCTTTGAAGTTCCAAATTACTGGTTTATTTAAAGCATAACTGCCGTAGATAAAAAATCTTTTAGGGCAGTTTTTTTCTATAAAACGTTTAACTCCATGATAAGAATTAGGTGTAGATTGAAAAAATACCGCAGTTCCCTTCTTAGGAGTAAATGCTTTTACTATTTCTAATTCACTCATTTTTGGAAATCTTCTGAAACTTTTTCTTAAATTTTTCTTTGATTTTTTTTTGTAAATTGTAAGCGATCCTCCATTTTTTTTTGGAATATCTGTTAGATAAATTAAGAAATTATATAATCTCGTAATATCATCTCTATGAGGACGTAATCTGTATCCTCCTTTAGAAACTGAAAAATCAATATCTAAATTAACTTTTGGATTAGTGTAATTATTTCCTAACAATTTTTTTAATTCGCTTGAATTTAATTTCTTTTTAATAGTAAATTTCTTTTGATTAAATATTTTTGGCTTGTGAGTGTTTGTCCAAGATCCATCTTTAAAATTTTTAGAAAAAAGGGTTTCAATTTTTTTATAAAATGCTTTGGTATTAAAAAGTTTAAAGAGTTTTTTAGAGTTATTTGAGGATTTTATATAGTTATTAAAATTTTTAGAGCCTTTATTAATTCTACTTCTACCACCCATAATCATATCATCAAAGGCTTTAGATTTGCTAATCTCATCAATTAATAAATTGCATGTATTTTTCTCAATAACTTTGTCTCCAACTAGTACAGGAAAATTACTTTTAATTTTTTTTAATCGACTGATTTTAAGCATCAACTATACATACCTTCTTTAACCTTTATCATTTTATACATAAGGTCATTTAAGGGTGTTTTTACTCCATGTTTTTTTCCTATTTTAGAAACAGCACCACTAATAAAATCAATCTCGGTCTTTCTTTTGTACTGAACATCAAAGGCCATTGAAGATTTGTTTGTTTGCATAGAATCTACAATTTTATTGAACATAAATAGACATTCATCTTCAGAAACATTAACTCCATCAGCAAGCGCTACTTCTCTCGTCTCTAAAATGATTTCTTTACCAAGTCCTCTCGATACATCGTTAGCTTTATTATTTACGTAAAGATCGGTGTGATGTAGATCAAAGATAGCTGATAGAGGACCAATTGCAGTCAGAGCAAAAAGTTTCATCCATTTTCTTTTTTTTACATCTTCAGCTGCAATCATTTCTAAATTATGTGCAGTAAAAGTATCAGCTATTTCTGAAATTCTTTCTGTTATTCCTCCTTCATATTCACCAATCCATGAAGGCAGTGCCCCGTGGTTCATTATATGACCTGGTCCTAAAATATTAGAAGCTTGCGTTGTTGTTCCACCGATTACTTTTTCATTTCCAATGATACTTTGAATTATTGCCTCATGACCAATTCCATTTTGAAAAGACATAAAAACTGTTTTTTCACCAATAATATTTTTAATGCTATTTAGTGCTGGTTCTAATGCAGTTGCTTTACACATAACAATCACTGCATCCATTTTATCTAATGATGATGGATCTGAAGTAGCTTTAACTTTAATTATTCGATCCCCACCATGACCATCCATTTTTAAACCATCTTTATTAATTGCATCAACATGTTCTTTCCAAACATCAATTAAAGTTACATTTAATCCTTTTTCAGCCAGCAATCCTCCAAACAGGCATCCCATAGCACCTGCACCTAATACAGCTACTTTTAAATCTTTATTTATCATCGTTACCTTTTTAAAAATTATTTATGTATAGAAATTATATATATTATCTATAGACAATATGCAAAATAAATTATAGCTTATTTACATTATGCAATTAAAAATAGAAAAGGGAACTTTCACAAATCATTCACTTGAAGATGTGGCAGATGCATTAAAAAAAGGTTTATCTAAAAATTTTAAAAATGTTGAGGTAGAAGTTGTGGATTGTCCCAATCTTCGAGAGTGGGATTGTCCATCTGAAGGAATAAGCGGTAATCAAAAAATAATAGATGTTGGTGGTGAGCCATACATGCATGATCCTAATTTTATTGGTGCTGAATTTGATTACCAAGAAATTTCCAAAATGATTGGATCAGAAAAATCTTACGCTTTAGGTGCTGGATCAGGTGCAATGTCGTGTTTGGATGGTCATTGTGGAGAATTGGTAATTAATGAAAATTTAATTACTGATGAGTCTAGATCTATAATTGCAAGAGTAAGTCCTGATAAAAAATGTATTGTTGAAAAATATAGTGCAAGAAAACATGGAGGACTTGGAAATATTTATTATACAAATGGTAAACAAGGTAAAGTAATAAGAATAAAAATCAAAGGAAGATCAGGAGATCAAGGGTCACTCCCGCAAGCAATGAGGTCTTCATTATCAAGTAATTTAAATCTTAAAGAAAATGAACATATTGCTATTGCAGGTGTGTTTAGAATTTTAGAAGGAAAAGTAAGATCTCATGTTCAACCAGATTATAAAGACATTAAACATGAATACTATGATCCAAAACAAATGAAGTGTGTAAAAGATTTTCTTCAATTTTATGAACCTGTTGGTCCAAAATTACAATGTTATACAGTTCTTTGGACTGGAGATCCTACAGGAGGAGAACTGAATTTAAGAGAGTCAGGTGAACATACGCATTTTCATTCTTATGACGATGATAAAGATGCTGGTCATTATCATTTTGATGTAACACCAGATGAAATCGAATATGAAGGATATTTTAATACAGCTTCAGAAGTGCATAGAGTAAATAACATTTATAAAGAGCTACTAAGCAAAAATATTATTGAATAGAAAACTTAATAAGTTTAAGTTTATTTAAATGAAAAGACAGTTTAAGTATCCTAAAAATTTTGAAGAACAGAAGAGAATTCCAAAATTAACTCAAAAGAGGATTAAATTAGCTGAAATTTCTCTTGGAGATTTTGAGGGAAGGTTAGCAAATGATTTATTGAATTGGTTTTCTCTAACTCCTCAGCATTGGATCATGTTGCATATGGTGATGCTTGCGTATTATAAAAATAAATCTATCACTAAAAATGAACTTTTAAGAGTTATAGAGAAATCTTATTTAACTTCTAATGTTTATATCGATACAGCAATTAAAAAGGGTTATTTTAGAATTATCAGAAACGAAAAAGACAAAAGGTCAATTTTTATTTTACCATCCGTTGTCACTATTAAGACTTTTGAGGAATTTATTGATCGAAGAGATATTCTTTATAGAGGTGTTTAATGAAGAATGTATACACATGGGCTGCAAAACCAGCAAAAAGATCAACTACAGTAGGTGATTTAAAATCGGCTAAAGGCAAAAAAAAATTTACTCAAGTTACCGCAAATACTGTTGATGAAGCCGCTGCAGCAGAAAAAGCTGGCTTTGATATGATTATTGCTAACGCCAAAAATATTATTCCAGTAAGGGAAGGGTCTAAAAATCTTTTTTTGACCGCAGCTTTAGTTTTGAATGAATTTGTTACAGCGGATGACATCATGCGAGGAGCATTTAAAGCTCTAGAAAATGGTGCTGATGCAGTGATGACACCAAGAAGTATGGACATAGTAGAAATGTTAGCAAAAGAAGATGTTCCTGTGATGGGTCACTTAGGATTAGTTCCAAGAAAATCTACTTGGATAGGTGGATTACGAGCAGTAGGAAAAACCGCAAATGAGGCTTATGAGTTATTTCAAAAATTTAAAAGATTAGAAGATGCTGGAGCTTTTTCTGCTGAGTGTGAAGTAATTCCTGAAAATGTAATGGGAGAAATTTCTAAACGAACAGATATTGTTACCGTTTCGTTAGGATCTGGAAGAAATGCAGATGTGATGTATTTATTTATGGAAGATATTTGTGGTGACACTGAAAATCCTCCAAGACACTCTAAAGCTTATGGAAACTTATTAAAACTTAGAAATGAAATTAAAGTTGAGAGAATTAAAGCACTTAAAGCATTTAAAAAAGATTCTATGACTGGAAAATTTCCAGGTAAGAAACAATCTTCTAATTTAGATAAAAATCAATTTGAAGAATTTTTAAATCAACTTGATTAATAAGTAGCGTCGTTGTCTTTTTTAGACAAAGAACCTTTCATCTTATCTACAGTTGCTTTTGCACCAGCACTTAAAGCTCTTAAATCAGAGGCTATTGTTACAAAATCAAAACCTTTTTTAATCATTTTCGTTGCGTATTCAGTTGTACCATTGTGTATCCCAGCAAAAATATTATTTTTCTTTGCATGTTCTAGAATTCTCAAAATTTCAGAATAAGCTTTTGTTGTTTCAGCTCGATCAAATCCAGGTTTTTCACCAATTGCTAAACTTAAATCTGCAGGCCCAATATAAATACCATCAACACCTGGTGTAGACATTATTTCATCTAAATTTTCTAAAGATTCTTTTGTTTCTATCATTGCTAATTTAAGAATTTCTTCATTAGCGTGATCTGCATAATCTGGACCACCGTAAATTAAACCTCTTACTGGACCAAAACTTCTATAGCCATCAGGTGGATACATGCAAGCTTGAACAAAATTTTCAGCTTCTTTTCTATTACTTACCATTGGACAAACAATTCCATAGCAACCCGCGTCTAAAATTTTCATTATTTGACCTGGCTCATTCCAATTAACTCTAGCAAGTGGAGTTATGTCAGTTGTCGAAATTGTTTGAAGCATTGGAAGGGCATTACTGTAATCAACCAGTCCATGTTGCATGTCTATTGTTAATGAGTCCCAACCTTGATGTGCCATTGCTTCTGCAGATGCAGTGCTTGGAATTGCACACCAACCATTAATGACTGGTTTGCCGTCTTTCATCATTTGTTTTATTTTATTTTTTCTCATTTTTATATTTTTAAACCCATGTGTGTGTATTTTACATTAAGGTAATCTTTTATTGCCCCAGAACCACCTTCACGTCCATAACCTGTTTGCTTTATACCTCCAAAAGGTGCTTCAGCTATTGCAACAACACCGGTATTAACTGCTACACATCCAGACTCTAATTTTTCTGATCCAATGTGAGCTTTATCCATAGAATTTGTGTACAAATAGCTACACAATCCTAAATCATTATCGTTTGCTCTCTCAATTACTTCATCAAAAGTTTTAAAAGTTAAAATAGGAACTAGTGGACCAAAAGGTTCTTCTTTCATTATTGTAAAATTATCTTTTACATCATCAAATACAGTTGGTTCGTAATAATATCCTTTGTTGAAACCAGAAGGTCGTTGTCCACCCATCAATACTTTAGCACCTTCTTTTTTCGTAGTATCAACTAATTTTTCTATTTCTTCTAATCTTTTAGCAGTAGTTAAAGGTCCTAGATCTACACCTTCATCCATACCGTTACCAATTTTTAATTTTTTTGCTCTTTCCATGAAAGCATTAACAAACTCATCTTTTCTATTTTCTTGAATGTAAAATCTATTAGGAGAAATACAAACTTGTCCATTATTTCTAAACTTACCAGTAATTGCTATGTCGGCTACTTTGTTCATATCCACATCTTCACATACAATAAAAGGTGAGTGTCCGCTTAGTTCCATTGTAACTCTTTGAACTTTGTCAGCTGCTTTTTTTAAAATAATTTTTCCAACTCTAGTAGATCCAGTGACCGAAACTTTTTTAATAATATCAGATTCCATTAATTCATTTGATATTTCAGCAGGATCACCCGATAATAGACTAACAACACCATCTGGCACTCCAGCTTCTTTACAAATATTAACCAATTCCATTACAGCTCCAGGAGTAATAACATCTGGTTTACATATAACAGAACAACCTGCTGCTAAAGCAGTAGAAATTTTTCTTGAAGCTAAAACTATTGGAAAATTCCAAGGAACTAAAGCTGCAACAACTCCTACTGGTTGATAATAAACATGAACTCTTGTATCTGGAAATCTACTTTGTTGAGTTTGACCATAGATTCTTTTTGTCTCCTCTGCATTCCACTCAAAAATATCAGCTCCACCACCAACTTCACCAACTGCTTCAGTAAGAGGTTTACCAACTTCAAGTGTTAACCATTTCGCTATAACATCTTTTTTTTCTCTCATCAGATCAGCAATTTTTCTAAGCACATATGCTCTTTGCCACGGCGCAGTGTTTTTCCAAACTTCCAAACCTTTCTCTGCTGACTTTAATGCTTTTTGTACATCTACCGAAGATGCTTTTGATGCTTTTCCAATCACTTCTTCTGTTGCAGGATTGATTACATCATATGTTTCTTTTTTTTCTGCTTCTTGCCATTTTCCATCAATGAATTGTCCAAATTTGCTATACATAATTTTTATTTTTTTAAGGTTTACTAAGTTGGGTTTTTTAATTTATAAATATAAATATATATAAACATTATACATAAAAAAAATAAACCCAATTATGAAAAAAATCACTCTAACTTGTGCACATGCAATTGTTAAATATTTGATTGCTCAAAAAATATTAATTAATGGTAAAAAAGAACCACTCTTTCCTGGTGTCTTTGGAATTTTTGGACACGGAAATGTAGCGTGTTTAGGTCAGGCACTAGAAGAAAATCAAAAAGAATTACCAACTTATAGAGGCCATCATGAACAGAATATGGCTTTAACAGGCATAGGTTATGCTCGAGCTAAGAGAAGACAACAAATTTTTGTAGCAACATCGTCGGTTGGTCCAGGTGCAACCAACATGGTTACAGCAGCAGCAGTTGCAATGAGTAATAGATTGCCAATTTTATTTTTACCTGGTGATACTTATGCAAATAGAATGCCAGATCCAGTATTGCAACAAGTGGAACATTTTAACAATCCAAGCGTAACTGCAAACGATGCTTTTAAACCAGTTACAAGATATTTTGATCGTATCACAAGACCTGAACAAATAATTCAATCATTTCCAATTGCAGTTCAAACAATGTTGGACCCAGCTGATTGTGGTCCTGCTTGTATTGCGTTAAGTCAAGATATCCAAGGACAAACTTTTGACTATCCAGAGGAATTTTTTCAAGAAAGAGTTCACACAATTCGTAGACCAAGACCAGATGAGTTTCAAATTAAAGAAGCAGCTGAGAAAATTAAATCTTCAAAAAATCCAATAATAATATCTGGAGGTGGAGTTTTTTATTCAGATGCAATGGAAGAACTAAGTCAGTTTGCAATCAAACATAACATTCCAGTTACACAAACTGTAATGGGTTATTCAACAATGAAGAGAGACCATTCGCATTTTGCAGGTCAAATTGGAGGACTGGGAGGAAAAAACACAAATACATTAGCTAAAGAAACTGATCTTGCTATTGCTGTGGGAACAAAACTTGCTGATTTTACAACTGGATCATGGGCAAACTTTGAAAATGAAAATTTCAAATTAGTTTCTATCAATGTATCAAGATATGATGCCAATAAACACTTAGCTCAAGCAGTCGTTGGAGATGCAAAAGTTTCGTTGACTGAACTTTCTCAAGCTTTAGGTGATTGGAAAGCAGGAGAAGATTGGAATAAAAAATCTCAAACTGAGCTTAAGTTATGGAACGAACATATAGATAAAGAGAGTGCTCCAACCAATCAGGAAGTCCCAAGTTATGTTCAAGCAATTGGAGCAATCTATAGAAATTCTGATCCAACAGATATTGCGGTTACAGCTGCGGGAGGTTTAGTAGGTGAAGTAATTCAAGTTTGGAGACCAAGAGAACTCAATACTCATGAAACAGAATGGGGTTTTAGTTGTATGAGTTATGAAATATCTGGAGCTTTAGGAATTAAAATGGCAAATCCAGATAAAGAAGTAATTTCTTTTGTAGGAGATGGATCTTATCTATTAAATAATACTGACATTTATTCTTCGGTAATCACAAAAAATAAATTGATTATAATTGTCTGTGACAACGGAGGCTTTGCAGTTATTAATAGATTGCAATTATTCAAAGGTGGTAAAGAGTACAACAACTTATTAAAGAGTTCTAATACACCTGGCTTAGTTGATGTAGATTTTGCAAAACATGCAGAAAGTATGGGAGCGAAATCTGAACACGTTACTTCAATTTCTGATCTAGAAGCTGCATTTAAAAGAGCCAAAGCATCTGATGTGACTTATGTTATTTCAATTAAAACCCATGCTTATAAATGGGTCGAAGGTTCATCTTTTTGGGATAGCCCAACTTTAGAAATTCCAACTACAAAAGAAAACGAAGAAGCTTTAAAACTTTACAAAGAAGGAAAAAACAAACAAAGACAAGGTATTTAATCCTTTATGAACAAAGTATTTAAAGTTGGCCTGATAGGATGTGGTCATATTTCAGAAACATATTTCAGGGCTCAAGAGTATTTCAATAATGTCAGGATTGTTAAATGTGCTGATATTAACATGGAAGCAGCAAAGAAGTGTGCAATCCATTACAATATTGAGGCTGTAACTGTTGAAGAACTTCTGAAAGATAAAGAGATTGAAATAATATTAAATCTTACAATTCCTCGAGCACATTTTGAAGTTTCAAAAATGGCTTTAGAAAATGGAAAACATTCTTATGCTGAGAAACCTTTGGCTGTTAATTTTGAAGATGGAAAAAAATTAGTTGAGCTTGCTAAAGAAAAAAATCTTTATATTGGAAATGCACCAGACACTTTTTTGGGTGGAGGTATTCAAAAAACTAGAGAGTTAATTGATAATGGAGTGATTGGTGACATTAAATTGGGTAACGCTATTTTTGCTTATCCAGGAATTCAATCATATCATCCTAATCCAGAACCTTGGTTTGCTGAAAACGAAGGAGGTCCTGTAATAGATATGGGCCCGTATTATCTTACAGCGTTAGTAAATTTAATTGGTCCAGCAAAACAAGTTCAAGGAAGATGTGCAAAAGTTTTTGAAGAAAGAGAAATTGGAATAGGTTTAAAAAAAGGTCAAAAATTTAAAGTAGAAACTCCAACAACTTATCTTGCAACTATACAATTTGAAAATGATTGCATAATTCAAATTACATTGTCATTTGATGTAGTTGCTCACCAAAGAAATCACATAGAACTTTATGGAAACAAAGGATCAATTATTGTTCCAGATCCAAATATGTTTGGTGGATCTGCATTTGTTTCAGTAACAGCAGGTGGTAATTGGGGTGAACATAAAACAGAAATGATGCCCTTAGGCAAAATTAATATTAAAAGTCAAAGTTCAAGAGCAAATGAATCTCCAACAAATGCAAATTATAGAGGAGCTGGTCTATCTGAGATGGCCTATGCAATTGAGAATAATTTAGAACATCGATGTAATGGAGAGCTTTCTTTGCATGTTTTAGATATCATAGACTCAACAATGAGAGCATCTCAAACAGGTGTTCCACAAGAAATAAAGACAACTTGCAAGAAGCCAAAACCTTTTACTTTAGAGGAAATAAAAAAAATATTAAACTAATCATAAATTTTTATCTCAATGAAAGTTCAATATTTTGATTTAAAAGATAAACGCGCATTAGTTTCAGGTGGAGCATCTGGTATCGGTGCATCAATTGTTGAACACCTTTGTGAACAAGGTGTTGAAGTTTATTTTTTCGATATAGATAAAAAAGGAGCTGAAAAATTAATTTCAAAAATTAAAAAGAAAAAACAAAAAATACCTTCTTTTCAATTCTGTAATATTAAAAATATAAAAAAATATAAAACTCTAATTCAGAACATTATTAAAAAGAGGGGAACAATTGATATTTTAGTTAACAACGCTTCAAATGATCAAAGACACACTCTTGAGGAAGTTACAGAAAAATACTGGGATGAAAGAATGGCAATAAATTTAAAGCACTATTTATTCGCTATTCAAACAGTTAAAAAAAGTATGATTAAAAACAAAGGTGGATCAATAATAAATCTAGGTTCTGTTAGTTGGATTAGGGGAGCCGTAATGTTTCCAGCATATAGTACAGCAAAAGCTGCAATTTATGGTTTAACAAAATCTTTAGCTAAAGATTTAGGACAACACAATATTAGAATAAACTCCATTGCTCCTGGGTCAGTTGCAACTAAAAGACAGTCAAAATTATGGTTAAATCCAAAATTTAAAAAAGAAATTTTAGATAAACAGTGTCTTAAAAAACAAGTATTACCCGAGGATGTCTCAAGAATGGTTTTATATTTAGCATCAGATGTTTCATCTGGATGTACAAAACAAAATTTTACAGTAGATGCTGGTTTAATTTAAAGCTTAGCTTAACTTCTTTTTATTTTCAGCCATTGATAATGCAATTTTAAATGAATTTAAAATTGGAGCTAAGTTAGCTTCATTTTTTCCAGCAATTGCAAATGCAGATCCATGTGCAGTTGTTGTTACAGGAACTGTTAAGCCACCTTGCACAGTAACCCCTCTATCAAAACCAAATGCTTTAAGTCCTGATTGAAGTGCATCATGATACATTCCAACCATACAATCATGGTTTTTATTTTTATATGCAACTACAAAAGATGTATCGCACGGTAATGGTCCATCCGTATTAAATCCAAGTTTTTTTGCCTCTTCTATTGCTGGAATAATTTCATCTTTTTCTTCAGTACCAAATTCTGCATGTGGATTAAGTGCTTGAACTGCTATTCTTGGATTTTTCACACCGTTCAGTTCCATAACTTCGTTAATTAATTTAATCGGCTT
>CACBDD010000016.1 GCA_902537905.1 uncultured Pelagibacteraceae bacterium
CTATCTCGTTAGAAATGGGAGCACCAATGGATTGGGCAACAGATGTGCAAACTGCCTCTGGACAAGCTCACTTGGAAGATTTTATAACTAGACTTAAAGAATTTGAATTTGATGAGCATTTTGATGAAAAATCAAATAATCATATTTATTATGAACCAATTGGTGTTTGTGGATTAATAACTCCATGGAACTGGCCTATTAATCAAATAGCTCTAAAAGTAATTCCTGCATTTGCAACAGGGTGTACAATGATTTTAAAACCATCTGAAATAGCACCAATATCAGCAATGCTATTTGCAGAAATGATTGATGAAGTTGGATTTCCTAAAGGGGTTTTTAATTTAGTGAATGGAGATGGTGTTGGCGTTGGAACTCAAATTTCAAGTCATCCTGATATTGATATGGTTTCTTTTACAGGTTCAACAAGAGCTGGGAGATTAATTTCAAAAAATGCAGCTGAAACAATTAAAAGAGTTTGTTTAGAACTTGGAGGCAAAGGTGGAAATATAGTTTTTGCAGACAGTTATAAAAATGCAGTTCGAGATGGTATCAGAAATGTAATGAGTAATTCAGGTCAATCCTGTGATGCACCTACAAGAATGCTTGTTGAAAAATCTATTTACCAAAGAGCTGTGGATGAAGCAGTTGATGAAGCAAACAAAATAGGAGTTGATCAAGCATCTAAAAAAGGAGATCACATTGGACCTGTAATTTCAAAAACTCAGTATGATAAAATTATAAATTTAATTGAAAGTGGAATTAAAGAAGGAGCTACGTTAGCTGCAGGAGGTCCTGAACTACCTAATCGATTAAATAAGGGCTATTTTATTAAACCCACAATTTTCACAAATGTTACAAATGAGATGAGAATAGCAAAAGAAGAAATTTTTGGTCCAGTTCTATCTATTATTCCATTTGAAACTGAAAATGAAGCAGTAAACATTGTTAATGACACTTCATATGGTTTAGGAAATTATTTACAAACTGATGATAGAGAAAAAGCTCATAGAGTTGCAAAAAAATTAAGATCAGGTTGTGTTTATATTAATGGTAATGCAGCTGACGCAGGCACCCCGTTTGGGGGATATAGACAATCAGGAAATGGAAGAGAAGGTGGAGTATGGGGCCTCACAGAATATCTTGAAGTAAAAACAGTTACTGGTTGGAAGAATTAATACTTTTAAATTCTAGCATATCTTCAAAAGTGCACATTTCAGGTTTTTCAAGAGTTAGTTTTGGAAATCTTTTACTAAAGTCAAAAAATAATTTTTTATTAAATTCACTTAAATTTTTTATTTCAGTTTGATTAAGTTCTCTTAATATATACGCTAAAGTAATATGGAAAGTGTATCTTTGATGATTTTCAAATTGAATTTTCAACAAACTGCTTAGTTCATCTCTACAATTTCTTAATATTTTTTCGTCCTTTTCAGAAAATGGTTCTAAAATAATACTGTAACCACCAAAAAACATTTTTAATTTTAAGTTTAATTCTTCAGGAAAAATATAGTCCTTAATTCTTTTATTTAACTCAATAGCTATATTTTTATAATCCATATTAGGATCTATATTTGATGGCCAATATTTAGTGTTTTTTGTATTTAAATTACAACAATCAAATAATGTCATATGAAAACTAGAAGCAGGTAAATAGAAATAAGTTTTTTTAGGATTAAAATTTTCTATTTTTTTTTGATAATTAATAATTTCATTAGATAAATCAGAATTGAGAGGAATATTGCAAATTATTGTGCAGCCTGGAAATAATAAAGGATTTCCTTTGTCATCAAATTTATTTTCAGCACCTTTTAAAGTATAACCTTCAAGTTTACCTGCTAAAAACTTTTCCTCATTATTAACTATATTTAAGTCCATCAAAATAAACTAGAACCAGTTTATATTTTCTTTATCACAAAGTTCTTTCAACCTTATTGGATAATCTGTCATGATGCCATCTACACCATATTCAATCATTTTTAACATGTCGTACTCTTTATTTACGGTCCACACATTAACTGGCAATTCTTCTTGGTGAGAAATATCGACTAATTTTTTTGTAATATCTTTTCGATATGGATGCCAAGCTTTTCCACCTTGTGACTTTATAATTCCCGGTAATTCATGGTCTTCATAATATGGTAAAAAACTCAACCATGGAGATCTGTTGTAAATGGTTTGATTAATGTTAATTCCAGTTAAATGTTGAGTTAAGTAAGCTCTCGGAATTTCTGGATAGTTATTTTTGATTACTGTTAAAGTTCTCCAGTCAAATGATGAAACGATTATTTTATCTTTTAAAAATGATTCATTTATATCGTTCATAACTAATTTTACTGTATCTTCTGGTTCTGGTGTCAAATTTTCTTCATCTGGCGTAGATTTAATTTCTAAATTTATTAATAAATTTTCAGATTTGTTTTTTTTAGACATTTCTAACAATTCAGAAAGTTTTGGTATTTTTTGATTTTCTAATTTTTTTTGATTAATAAATCTTCTTCCATATCTGGATAATTTATTCACTGTACCTACATCAAACTTTGAAAGTTCTTCATAAGTTAAATCAAATATTTTTAAATTTTCATCCTCTATCCAATTTCCTTCATTATCTTTTGTTCTGCTTGGATCTAATCTAAAATCATGAGCTATAACTGGTACAAGATCTTTTGAAATTAAAATATCTGTTTCGTAGGCATTAATATTGTTATCAAATAAATATTTAAAACTATCTAGTGTATTTTCTGGTAGATCGCCTCTGGCTCCTCGGTGACCATAAATTTTTATATGATTTGGTTTTGCTAAAATCAAATTTAGTTTACTCTTTTGCCAGTGCTTTTATCAAAGATATAATATTTATTTTCTTCAATATTCAAACTTAAAGTATCGCCTTTTTTGATTGTTTGGTTTCCTGGAGATCTATAACAAAAATCTTTTATATTTTTTATTTGTCCATAAACAAGATTATCTGAACCTAGCTGTTCAACCAATTCTACATTTAAATTTATCAAACCATTTTCAGACTCAATTAAATGCTCTGGTCTTATTCCTAAAGTAACCTCACCATTATAATCGCTATCTATATTTTTTATTTCAAAATTTTCAGCTGACAGTGTTTTGTTATTTAAATTAGCATCTAAAAAATTCATTTGTGGAGAACCAATAAAACCAGCAACAAATAAAGATTTTGGATTATTATAAATTTCAATAGGAGTTCCAAGTTGTTCTATAATTCCATCATTTATAACAGCTAATCTGTCTGCAAGCGTCATAGCCTCAACTTGATCGTGTGTAACAAATATACTTGTTACTCCAACTTTCTGCTGAAGTTTTTTGATTTCAAGTCTCATTTGGATTCTTAATTTTGCGTCTAAGTTTGAAAGAGGTTCGTCAAATAAGAATATTTTAGGATTTCTAACAATCGCTCTACCCATAGCAACTCTTTGTCTTTGTCCGCCAGATAGCATTGATGGTTTTCTTTGTAAAAAATCTGAAATTTGCAAAAGTTTAGCAGCATCATTAACTTTTTGCTCGATTGTTTCTTTGTCAATTCCTCTATTTTTTAAACCATAAGCTAAATTATTATAAACATTCATATGTGGATACAATGCATAGTTCTGGAATACCATTGCCACATCTCTTTCTGATGGATCAACTTCATTCATTAATTGTCCGTCAAGATTAATATCACCTTCAGTTATATCCTCTAAACCTGCAACCATTCTTAATAAAGTTGATTTTCCACATCCACTAGGTCCTACGAACACCATAAACTCTCCTTCGTTGATACTTAATGAAGTTTCATGTACTGCTTTTGTGCCGTTAGGGTAAATCTTAGTTACATTTTTTAAATCTAAAAAACTCATTTATTTCTCCGTTTGAATTAATCCTTTTATGAACCATTTTTGTAAAAATACCACCACTAATACTGGAGGGATCATAGACAAAATAATATACGCAAATCTTTCTGCAGTTCTTGGTAGTGCAACTCCTTCATAACTCTCTGTGTAAATAATTTTCATACCCATTACAACAGTCCAATATTCTTCGGCAGTAGTCATAATCAATGGCCACAAATATTGGCTATATCCATAAACAAACATAAATATAAACATTGCAGCTATCATAGTTTTTGATAGTGGAACTAAGAAATCAATGAAAAAACTCCAAGCATTTGCTCCATCTAATTTTGCAGACTCCAATAGTTCATCAGGAATTGTTTTGTAAAATTGTCTGAAGAAAAAGGTTGCCGTTGCTGAGGCAACTAACGGAAGAATAAGGCCTGTATATGAGTTGGTTAAACCTAAATCAGATACTATTTTATAACTTGGAAATATTCTCACCTCCAAAGGAACAAGCAGAGTAATAAAGATCAACCAAAAAATTGGTACTGCTAATTTAAATCTATAATAAACTAAAGCGTATGCAGACATTGCTGAAATAGCTACTTTAAGTGTAGCAATTCCTAAAGCCATTATAAAACTGTTAATAAACATTTTTGCAGCAGTTACTTCCTCAGACCAACCACCTTTTTCATTTAAAACTTCATTATAGTTTCTTGAAAATTGATCACCCAAAGTAAACCTCATACCTTCTGTAAGAATGGATACATTTTCATGTGTGGAGCTTGCAAAAGAAATCCAAATTGGGAGAACCATTAACAAAACTCCTATTATTAAAATAATATGAGCAACAATTTGAAGTGGTTTTATTTTCATTTATCTTGAAAAACTCCTTTAATAAAATGTTTCTGTAAAACAATTATAATTAAAATTGGTGGAACCATAGACATCATAACAAACGCAAAACGGTGAACGATTGAACCTGACATCATCTTTAATCCCATAACCACAGTCCAGTATTGCTCTGAGCTTGTTACTAATAATGGCCATAGGTACTGGTTGTAACCAAAAACAAACATAAATATTAACATCGCCACTATCATTGTTTTTGATAATGGAAGTAAAAAATCAATAAAAAATCTCCAAGTATTTGCTCCATCTAGCTTTGCTGATTCAAGTAATTCATCTGGAACAGTTTTGTAAAACTGTCTAAAAAACAATGTTGCTATAGCTGAAGCCGAAATAGGCACAATCAATCCGAAATAAGAATTTACTAGATTTAGCTCAGCCATTACTGAATACGTTGGAAAAATTCTTAATTCTAATGGAACTAAGATTGTAACAAATATCATCCAGAACAATAATGTTGCATATTTTGTTCTAAAATAAACTAGAGCATAAGCAGCCATTAAAGATGTAATAACAGATAATATTGCAACTCCAGTTGCCATTATGAAACTGTTTAAAAACATTTTTAAAGCGGTTATCTCTTTGAAAAAACCACCCTTGTATAACAAAACTCTCAAATAATTTTCATAAAAGCTGTCTCCTAAAAACATTTGAAGACCCTGAGTATTAATCGTTAAACCTGAATGAGTTGAGCTAGCAAAAATCATCCATACAGGAACAATCATAATAAATATTCCTATGAATAAAATAAAATGAGAAAATCCTGATGTAATTAATCTAGTCATTAATTATAATGTATTCTCCCTTCTATGTATCTAAATTGAAAAATTGTAATAAATAATACAATGAACATCATCATTATTGATTGAGCGCCTGCACTTCCTAAATCTAATCCTCTGAAGCCATCCATGTAGGCTTTGTAAACTAGAGTTCTTGTTTCACCTGATGGGGCACCTATTGTTGTAGTATCAATAATACCGAACGTATCAAAAAACGCATAAGTAATATTAATAATAATTAAAAAGAATGTTGTTGGCATTAGTAAAGGAAATGTAATTGTCCAAAATCTTCTAATACTATTTTTGCAATCTATCATAGATGCTTCAATCACAGATCTTTGTATGGCTTGTAGACCCGCCAAAAAGAAAATGAAATTTGCACTTATTTGCTTCCAGGAACCAGCGATAATTAAATAAATATAAGAGTCAAAGACGCTTTCATACCAG
Source organism: uncultured Pelagibacteraceae bacterium (assembly GCA_902537905.1). GTDB lineage: Bacteria > Pseudomonadota > Alphaproteobacteria > Pelagibacterales > Pelagibacteraceae > Pelagibacter. The sequence continues at coordinate 5,972 of CACBDD010000016.1, forward strand.
TTAAATCCCCATAGATTATTAAACAAATGATAAAGTAGTCCAAATCTTTCACTAAAAAAATAATTTGCCATTACACCAACAACAGCAGGAGCAATTGCATACGGCCAAATTAATAATGTTTTGTATGCACTTTTGCCATGCATAACATTGTTTGCCTGAACTGCCAGCAACAAACCAATAGAAGCTGTAATTAGTGTTATTACAAAGCTATAAATAATAGTAAACTTAAATGCTATCCAATAAGCAGGATCATCAAAGATGAATAAAAAATTATCAAACCATACAAACTGAGTTCCAAATCCAAATGCATCCTGCATTGTAAATGCATCTCTAAAAGTTTGAATGATTGGCCAATATAAAAAAATTAATAAAATTCCTAACTGTGGAGCCAAAAATAAATATTGAGAATAACTAGATTTAAATTGGACTTTTTTCATATAAGTAAAATAAAAAATAAGGAGGGTAAGTTATTACCCTCCTTAATTAGATTATTGTTTATAAAGTTTTAGCAAATTGTTTTAACAATTTAGCTGCACCTTTATCCATGTTCTTCAATCCTTTTTCGATAGATATTTTACCGTTTAACATAGGCTCAACATTTTCGTAAATTACTTCACGAATTTGTGGCCAGTTACCAGCTCTATATCCACCAGGAATAGTCGAACCTTCTAAGCTTAATTGCTCACCAACTGCTTTATGATATGGAGAAGCTCTATAGAAGTTTATAGTTTCAGCTAACTCTATACCGCCTTTAGTTACCGCAGAGTAACCAGTCATATTGTGATAATACAGATCCATTTCTGGAGAACCCATAAATTCTATAAATTTAGCAAGTCCTTTGTACTCTTCTTCTGTATGACCATTTAATATCCAGTTAGCAGCACCACCAATAAATGTTGGGTACTCTTTACCACCTGTTACAGAATCCCAATAAGGAATATGGTTTACTGTAAAGTTAGGTACAACACCTTTCATTCCACCGAACGATGCAGCTGAACCAAACCAAAACGCAGCTTCACCAGCTATAAATGGAGCTTGGTTATCTCCCCATGCTCTTCCTTTATAACCATAAAGGCCTTTTTCATACCACTCTTTAACTTTCTTCCAGTGCATTACAAATGCATCCGTTTCAGCAAATAAAGTTTTTGTTGGAACAGCATCGTAACCATTGTTACCATCTGTCATAAGTAAGTTATGTCTTGAAAAGAAATTTTCTGTCCAGATCCAAGGAAAGTGACTTTGAACTAAAGGTATGTATCCAGCAGCCTTAATTTTTGGAGCCATAGCTTCAAATTCTTCATAAGTTTTTGGTACTGATTCAATTCCAACTTCTTTCAAAATATCCATATTTGCATACATCAAACAAGTTGAACTGTTGAATGGTACACCGATCATTTTTCCATCAGAGTCAGCATAGAAATTTTTAATTCCTGGAATGTAATTGTCTGCATCAACTTTAATTCCATATTTCTCTGCCATTTCTTCAAAACCGATAACAACACCATTTTTTACCTGAGCTACCATAATTGCAGCACCGGCATCATAAACTTGTGAATAGTGTGGCTGATCCCCTGCTCTAAAAGCAGCAATTGTTGCAGCCATATTATCTTCGTAACTTCCTTTTCCTGTAGGAATTACTGTATATTGATCTTGTGAAGCATTAAATCTATTTGCAATTTCAATAATTACATCACCAAGAAAACCACTGTTTCCATACCACCAGTGAATTTCTGTTTTTGAATAACTGTGTGATGTAAAAGAGAATGTAAATAGTATTGTAAAAATACTTAGTATTTTTTTCATTTTTTTCCCTCTCTTATTTATTAACGTTTTTACAATTGTAAAAATTGAATGTTAAGATAACGTTAAATTAACATTACTTAAATGTTAAAATTTATAAATTTTCTATACTGAGTTGAATCTGTTAATAACTTTTAAGGTATTTTAATCTTCCAATTATTTCGTCTCTGTCCATATAATATCCTTGGAGATGTCTATGACCAGAATTTGGATCAAACTCAGTTCTTCCATGAAGTAATCTTCTATTATTGAATGAAAAAATATCACCTGGCTCTAATCTAAAATTAATTTGAAATTTAGCATCATGTAATAAATTTCCAAACCGATGATGAGCTTTATATACTGAGTCCATTATATCTGGATGACAATCAAGAGCATCTAGTGTTGCAATACTATACCGAATATCATTGTAATCTCCGTCTTTAGTGAGTGATATTGCTGTGCCATAGACACTTCTGACTGCTTCTTGAGTGTAGTCTTTATCTCTAAATTTAAGTGGAGTATTTACCAATATATCAAAAGTATCTTTTTCGTTATTTCTTAAATAATCTGCTACAGCAAATGCATCTACAGCTGATGAGTCTCCACCCTTCGCTGAATTTATTAAACAATGTAAAAATTGATAACCAGGTGGGTTTTCAAACCAAGGCAAATCCATATGATTTCTTAAAGCGTGAGCTGTGTATGCGGAGTTATTTGGTTTTGGAATATTAATTACTTCAAAGGGGGTATTAAAAAATGTCTCTCGTGTATGACTAATACGATTTAAAACTTTTAATGCAGAATTTTTTTCTATCGGTGCATTTTTAACTATAGCTATACCAGTATAATGTAAAAGTTCTAACCACTTAACCAATCCTTCATCTGAATTTATAATTTCATCGTGATCAATTTGAATTGATTTTAAATTTTTTTGTAATGAACTATCCCATAACTTGTATGGAGAAACATATTTTTGCTTATTTTTTATGGTATAACAATTTTCTCTAAGCCAATTAGGATCATAACAACTTGTATGATCTCCTTCACTCCATTCAATTTCTAATTTTCCATCTGAACTTATGCAATATTTTGCGGGATTAATGTTTTGCGAGACTTCCAAAATATTAAACATTCTGTGTCTTGAGTCTTTATCATGAGCAGTTGGACAATTATCTCTAAGCCAAAGATAATTAAACTTACTTTCCTCACCATCATTCCAAATAACTTTTAAATATGTTGAATTTTTTTCTAGTTTAGAAATTGAGCTCACACTTAATTTTTATATAAAAGAGTAATCAAATCAACTCAATTAATAGTTGTATTTATAATTCAAAGCTTGTTTTTTATCTACATTCATTATTAACTCTCAGAATTAAAACTTAACCTTAAGGAGATAATTAATGAAGTTTTTAAAGAAATTAACAATCTCAATTTTCCTTCTGTCAACTTTGATTGCGACAAGTGCAAATGCTGGTGATTGTAAAGCGAGATTGGGAGATTTTGACTGGAGTAGTGCTAACATCCATACGGCAATTACTACTTTTATTCTTGAAAAAGGATACGGGTGTGATGTTTCTGTAACCAAAGGAAGTACTACCCCAATAATGGCTGCTCATTACGACGGTCAATTAGATGTTATTACAGAAGTTTGGTATGACAACATTATTGCTAATTACGAGCCACATGAAAAGGCTGGCACTATTATTAATATTGGAGTCAACACTCCTGACTCACAACAAGCTTTCTATGTAGATAAAACAACAGCTGATAAATACAATTTGAAATCAGTTGATGATATGAAAGATCCAAAAATTGCAGCTTTATTTAAAGATCCAGAAGATCCTTCAAAAGGACGTATGACTAGCTGTATATCTGGTTGGACTTGTTATACTGTAAACTTGGTTAAACAAATAGAGTATGGTTTAGATGAATACTATACTAACTTTGATCCAGGTTCAGGTGGAGCATTAGATGCTGCTATAGCAGGAGCTTTTGCCAAGAAAAAACCAATCTTTACATATTACTGGGCGCCAACTGGTTTAATGGGTAAAGTTGACCTAGTTAGACTTACAGAACCAAAATTTGATTCTGATTGTTGGAATTCTATGTCTGCAGTTGTTGAAGATATTAAAGCAAACGGACCAGATGCTTACAAAAAAAGCTGTGCATGTGAATATAGAGATATGGCTTTAACAAAATCTGTTTTAACTGATTGGGCGAAAGCTAATCCTAAAGAAACTGATTTCTTAAAGAAATATACCATTCCAACAGCTACAGTTAACAAAATGTTAGCTTTTTACGAAGATGAGTCAGACGGTGATATGGAACTTACCGCGATGCACTTCTTAAAAAATGAAAGCATGTGGAAAGATTGGGTGCCAGCAGACGTTGCTAAAAAAGTTAGCGCCGCTCTATAATCCAATATCCTAAATAATTATGAAAGAGCCCTTCGGGGCTCTTTCTTTAATTAGATTTAAATTATGGAAGCATTAAAGAAAAATAAAAAAATATTTTTTAATATTGGTTTGCTCGTTATCTTTGTATGGTTATTAATAACTAGTTATTCTCAATCAAAAAGAAAACCTGACAATATTGGAGAACTATTAAATGATTTTTCATGGTTAGGGGGTAAATGGCCAAAGTGGCTAGATTTACCATTAATGAATTGGATCAATGTTGGTTTCAAAACACTTAATGAAAAATATGGTTACATATTTGAAGCTATTAATAATGTTCTTCTTTATATGTTAATGCTTGTAAAAAACTTTTTAATTCAAGCTCCATGGCCATTGGTTATACTTGGTGTAGTAGTGCTAACTTATTTTGCAAGTGGAAGAAAAGTTGGAACGACAGTATTTGTAGGGTTTTGTACTTTTTTTATAGGGTTTCTTCACCCAATATTTTGGCAAAAAGCAATTGAAACAACTGCTATAATGTTAATTGGAATATTTCTTTGTGTTGTTGCGGGCATTCCATTGGGAATAGCGATGGCAAGAAGCGTAAGAACAAGAAATGTAATTTTACCAGTTTTAGATTTAATGCAAACTATTCCAAGTTTCTGTTATCTAATTCCAGGTATTATGTTGTTTGGCTTAGGTGCGGTTCCAGCAATTATAGCCACATTTATTTATGCAGTTCCTCCTCTAGTTAGACTTACAGATTTAGGAATTAGGCTTGTTGATACTGAGGTTATTGAAGCTGCAGATGCATTTGGTGCAAGTAAAAAACAAAAGCTATGGGGGGTGCAAATGCCATTAGCTTTACCTAATATAATGCAAGGTATTAATCAGTGTACAATGATGGCATTAGCTATGGTAGTTATTGCATCGATGATAGGAACTAGAGGTTTGGGGGATGAAGTTTTACTTGGACTTCAACAATTAAATGTGGGAAGAGCAGCTGAAGCGGGAATTGCAATTGTACTTTTAGCAATTGTTCTTGATAGGATAACTCAGTCTTACGGAGAAACTCTGCAAGAGAGAACAGCTCCAAATACAAAGAAAGGTAAATAATGTCTAAAATTGAGATTAATAATGTTTATAAAATCTTCGGTAGTAATCCTCAATCTGTAATGCCTATGGTAAAAGGTGGGGCGAACAAAGAGGAGGTTTTAGAACAAACTGGTCATACAGTTGGTCTTGATGATGTTTCATTAAAAATAGAAGAAGGTGAAACTTTTGTTTGTATGGGTTTATCAGGATCTGGAAAATCAACTCTAATTAGGCATTTAAATAGATTAATTGATCCAACAGACGGTGAGATCTTGGTTGAAGGTACAAATGTTATGTCATTTAATAAAGATCAACTGATTGAATTTAGAAGACACAAAATGAGTATGGTGTTTCAAAGATTTGGATTATTCCCTCACAAAACAGTTATACAAAACGTTGGTTATGGTTTGGAAATGCAAGGTAAACCTGAAGATGAGAGAGACAGAGTTGCGATGGAAAAAATTGATGCTGTTGGATTAAATGGATTTGAAAATCAATTTCCAAATCAATTATCTGGTGGAATGCAACAACGTGTCGGTTTAGCTAGAGCTCTTGCTACAGACAGCGATATTATGCTTATGGATGAAGCTTTCAGTGCGTTAGATCCACTGATTAGAAGTGATATGCAAAAACAGTTACTTGATCTTCAATCAGAATTAAAAAAAACTATTGTATTTATTACTCACGACTTAGATGAGTCTCTTAGACTTGGTGATCATATTGGAATACTTAATGCTGGAAAATTAGTTCAAGTTGGAACTCCCGTGGATATTATTATGAACCCAGCAGATGATTATGTAAAAGCTTTTGTAAAAGATGTAAATAGAGCAAAAGTTATTAAAGCCAAAGTTATTATGAAAGATATTAATAATGCTAATGATATAGATAAGTCCAGTTTAATAAAAGTAAATGAAGATCAGTTTATTGAGGAATTCCTACCACAAATAGTATGTTCAAATTCAAACTGCGAAGTGGTAGATAAAAGTGGAAATGTTAAAGGCTATATATCTAATAAAGAATTGCAGTCATCTTTAACAAAATCATAATTAATGGTTAACAAATCATTAAAGAATAAAAAAATAATAATTTCTGCAGGAGCATCTGGAATAGGTTTAGCTACAGCTAAATTATGTCTTTCACGTGGAGCATATGTTTATCTTTGTGATATTGATACTAAATCTTTAAACAAACTCAATAAACATCCTTTAAAAAACAAAAGATTGTTTGCATATACATGTGATGCCTCAGATGAAAATCAAGTTTCAGATTTATTTAAAAAAATTAATAAGAAAACAAAAAAAATTGATGCTTTAATAAATAATGTTGGAATTGCAGGACCAACTGGATCTCTTGAAAAATTAAAATCTGAAGATTGGGAGAATACCCTACATGTAGATGTAAACAGCCACTTCTATTTTACAAAAAAAGCTATTCCATTACTTAAAAAATCTAAAAATGGTTCAATAATCAATATTTCATCAACAGCTGGAATTCTTGGTTTTCCTCTTCGGTCTCCTTATGCTGCAAGTAAATGGGCAATAATTGGAGTTACAAAAACCTTAGCTATGGAGCTTGGTAAATTTAACATTAGAGTGAACGCAGTGTGTCCTGGAACAATTAAGGGAGACAGAATGAAAAGAGTTATAAAAGATAAAGCAAAATTTACTAAAGTTTCAACAAAAGTAATTGAAAAAGATTTTGTTTCAATGAGCTCAATGAAACAATGGATTTTGGAAGAGGACATTGGGAAAATGTGTTCTTTTCTAATTTCTGAAGACTCTAGCAAAGTTTCTGGGCAAGTAATTTCTGTTGATGGTCACACAGAAAGAAATGATTAGTTATCTTAATTTTTTTTCGTATTTTTTTCTAAGCCTTTGAAGCTCAACTAAATATTCATCTCTAATATTTGAGATTTTGGTAACTGATTTTCCTTTAGATTGTTTTTTAGTTCCTTTAACCAATCTATCAATTAACTTGTTTGATAATCTTGGAGCCTTAAGTTTTGTCCATGGGAGTTTTAAAGCTGGTCCAAATTGCTCTAACATATGTCTCATACCAGCTTTTCCTCCAGCTAAATGAAAAGTTAAAAAGGTTCCCATTAATGACCATCTTAAACCTGGTCCATCTTCAATTGCTCTATCTAAATCCTCTGTAGTTGCGTGACCTTCGTTAATAATGTGTAGCCCTTCTCTCCACAAAGCTTCTTGTAATCTGTCAGACAAATATCCAGGTAATTCATTTTTGACCATAATTGGATTCATGGAAATTGATTTATAAAATTTTTTAGCCAAATTTAAATTTTTTTTTGAGGTTCTTTTGCCAGGAACAATTTCTACTGCTGGCAATAAATAAACAGGATTAAATGGATGTCCAATTATTCCCCTTTCTGGATTTTTACATTTTGAATAAATTCTCGTTGGTAATAAACCCGATGAACTTGAAGAAATTATTGAATTAGTTTTTGCATATTTTCCAATAGTGCTCATCAATTTAGTTTTTAAAGAATAATTTTCAGTTGCACATTCCTGAATAAAATCTGCGTTTCTTAATGTTTGTTCTATTGAGGTAAAAAAATGAAAATTATTTAGATTTAATTTTTTTTTATTAAATAGTTTTTTTACAAATGGCCAAGCTCTTTTTATTTCAGATAATAAATTTTTTTTTAACTTGATGTCTTTATCAAATGCATAAACAATTTTGTTATGAGCCAAACAACGTATGATCCACCCTACCCCGATAACCCCAGTTCCAATTATTGCAACTTTTTTAATTGATGACATTACTTGTGTTTAACAAGTTTTAATTTTTCTCTAGTTTCTGCTGGTGTCATTGGAGTATATCCAAGTTCATCTATAATTCTTACAGCTTTTTCTACTAGTTGAGCATTAGTAGCTAATTTACCTTTAGATAAATATAAATTATCCTCTAAACCGACTCTTGGGTTACCTCCCATCAAAACAGTTTGAGCAACAAATGGCATTTCATTTTTTGAAATTGCAAACCCTGACCAAATCCCTTCTTTTGGCATAATATCTTTCATGGCTTGCATAGCTAATGTCGTTGCAGGCGCTCCCCATGGTATTCCTAAACACATTTGAAACATTGGCGGATCACTTAATAATCCCTCTTTATATAATTGAGCACCAAACCACATATTTCCTAAATCAAATGCTTCTATTTCTGGCTTAACACCTATTTCTTTTAATTTTTTTGCAGCTTTTCTCAAATCATTTGGGGTATTAACTGTAATAACTGAGCTGTCACCAAAATTTAATGTTCCAGCATCTAATGTACAAATTTCAGGTAAAAACTGTTCGGCATTTGCAATTCTTTCCATAACATTTGCCATATCCGTCATAGGCCCAAAGTCTAAAGGATTGTCTCCCTGTCCTATATCTAAATCTCCACCCATTCCAGTTGTTAAATTTAATATTACATCAGTGTCACTTGAACGAATTCTATCAACTACTTCTTTATATAATTCTAATCTTCTACTAGGTGTTCCATCTTCCTCTCTTACATGAATGTGTGCAATTGCAGCTCCAGCTTTAGCGGCCGCAATTGACGCTTTTGCAATTTGTTCAGGGGTTTTAGGTAAATCTGGATGCTTACTTGCTGTATCTCCTGACCCGGTAACAGCACACGATATGAATACCTTGTTGTTCATTTTAAGTTAGATTTATACTATTATAAAAAGGTCGAGGGAATAAAAAAATGTCTTTTCACATAACAAATCTAACAATTAAAAAAGATTGGACTGATTATAACAATCATATGAACATGGCTTACTATGTCCTAGTTTTTGATCAGACGTGGGAGATAATACTTGAAAAATTCAGGATGGGTGAAAAATCTGCAAAGGATACTCTAAGGAGTACCATGGTTGTTGAAACTCGTACTACATATGATGGTGAAGTTAAAGAGGGAGATGAAGTTGAAATTGTTTTAACCTTCTTTGATCATGATAAAAAGAGATTACATTTCAAGATGGAAATGATTGAAAAATCATCAAAAAAATTATCGGCAACTATTGAAATGTTAGCGCTTTATATTGATCTTAGTAAAAGAAAAGTTACTGAGTTTGAAGAAGAAAAAATTAAAATTATGGATGACTTTATTAATGAAAATAAAGATGAATTTAATTCTAGCAATTTAGCAATTATTGGAAAACTCAAAAAATGATTGATATAAAATTATTATCAGGAGCATTGGGTGCAGAAATAAATGGAATTGATTTAACCGATGTTTCAGATGAAAATTTTAAAAAAATAAACAACCTTTTGTTAGAGCACAAAGTAATCTTCTTTCGAGATCAACCTTTAACAACAGAACAACATATAGCTTTAGCTGCAAAGTTTGGTCCATTAGAAACACATGCATATGTTAAAGGTAGAAGTGAATTTCCTGAAATTGTAAGAATAATTAAAAAGCCTGATGAAAAAACACAATGGGGTGAAGGTTGGCATTCAGATGTTAGTTACAATAAAAAACCTACAAAGGCTGTTGTTTTAAAATCAATTAAAATTCCACCGGTTGGAGGTGATACTGTTTTTTCAAATATGGAACTTGCATGGGAAACACTGGATGATGAAATAAAAAATAAGATCAAAAATAAAAAAGCGGTTCATTCCTCACTAGGAGGTGGATTTTTCCTTGATAAATATAAAGCAATGGAGAGCAATGGAAATATGGATGAATATTCAAACGCTCACCCAATTTTAAGAACTCATCCAGAAACAGGTAAAAAAATTCTTTTTGTAAATTGGACTTATACAAAAGAAATTGTTGGCATGGACAAAGAAGAAAGTAATGAAATATTAAATTATTTGTTCGAACATCAGGCAAGATTAGATCTTACTTGTAGATTTAAATGGACAGAAAACGCAATTGCCATCTGGGATAATAGAAGTGTTCAACACTATGCGATTGCCGATTTTTATCCAAATAAAGGACTTGGTTTTGAAAGAATAATGGACCGTATTGCTATTGAAGGGGATTATCCACAATAATAAATGAAGATAATTTATAAAATCATTTCAAATTTTATAAATAATAAATCTTTATATATAGGAGAAAAAGTAACAATTTCTGAGCACATGATACAATCAGCTATGCTAGCTGAAAAAGCAAAGTGTGATGATGATCTAATTTGTGCTTGTTTACTTCATGACTATGGGCATTTTCTTTTAGAAGATCCTGATGAACTGGTTAAAAATAAATTAGATGGAGAGCATGAAAACATTGGATATCAATATCTTAAAAAGTTTTTTGGACAAAAAATTGTTGAGCCAATCAAATACCATGTATTAGCCAAACGTTATTTATCTCGAGACAAAAAATATTTTAATTTTTTATCAGATGCGTCAAAAATAAGCTTAAAGTTACAAGGAGGCGTTTTAAATGATAAAGAAAGTAAAAAGTTTGAGAATAAATCTTACTTTAAGCCATCAATTCTTCTTCGAAAATTTGATGAAGCTGCAAAAGGAACTGATATTAAAATGAAATCTATTCATGACTATGAAAAGTTGTTAAGTTCCAAACTTATATGAATTTCGATTATTTAATTATTGGCGCTGGAAGTGCAGGCTGCGTACTTGCAAATCGATTAACAGAAAACAATCAAAACAATGTAGCAATATTTGAAGCTGGAAAACCCAGTGATATCTGGAAAGTCAACATGCCACTTGCAATTTTATATACGATGCATGATCCAAAATATAACTACAAATATTATTCAGAACCAGAAGCCCATCTACATAATAGAAGATTATTTTGTCCAAGAGGAAAAATGATTGGTGGATGTTCTGCTCATAATGGAATGGTATTTGTCAGAGGCAATCCAAATGATTATCAAAGATGGGCATCTTTTGGATTAGACGATTGGTCTTATGAAAAAGTTCTTCCCTATTTTAAAAAAATTGAAACTTGGTCAGAAGGAGAAAATGAATATCGAGGTGGTAATGGAATATTGCCAGTAAACCAATCAAAAAATAAAAATCCTTTATTTAAAGCATTTGTAGATTCAGCTGGAGAAGCTGGTTACAAAATAAATAAAGACATGAATGGTAAGGAACAAGAAGGTTTTGGAATGTACGATGTCACTATTCATAAAGGCGAGAGAGCCAGTGTTTCAAAATATTATTTAAATCCTGCAAAAAAAAGAAAAAACCTTAAAGTATTTACCGAAGCTTATGTTGAGAGAATAATTTTTGATGGAAAAAGAGCTATTGGAATTGAAGTTAAAATTAAAGATAAAGTTGAAAAAATTTATGCAAATAAAGAAGTAATTTTAAGTGGAGGTGCAATTAATTCACCTCAGTTACTTATGCTTTCAGGGATTGGCCCAAGTCAACACTTAAAAGATAAGGGAATTAACGTTGTTCATAACTTAGAGGGTGTTGGAAAAAATCTACAAGATCATTTGGAAACGTATGTGCAGCAAGAATGTAAAACTAAAGATACCTTATATTCTTACGTTAATAAGTTAAATATGGTTAGAATTGGGATTCAATGGTTTTTAAATAGAAGTGGTCCTTGCTCTACCTCTTTCTTGGAAGCTGGAGGTTTTTGTAAATCATCACCAGAGAGAGAATATCCTAATATTCAATTTCATTTTTTTCCTGCTTTTGTTATTGATCATGGATTAGTTGATCCAGATAGGCATGGCTACCAATTGCATGCTAGCCCTAACCATCCAAAAAGTAGAGGCCATATAACTTTAAACAGCTCAAACCCTTATGATTATCCAAAAATTCAATTTAATTATCTTGAGCATGAAGATGATTTAAAGCAAACGATAGAATGTATTCATGTAGCTAGAAAAATTTTAGGACAAGATTCTTTGAAGCCTTTTGCGGGCAAAGAAATTGGACCAGGAGAACATGCTCAAACTAATGAGGTATTTGAAGAATACATCAGATCTAAAGCTGAAACTGCTTACCATCCATCTTGTACTTTAAAAATGGGTGTAGATAATATGGCTGTTGTTGATCAAAAACTAAAAGTTCATGGAGTTGAAAATCTAAGAGTAGTTGATGCGTCTGTAATGCCTGAAATTACAAGTGGAAACCTAAATGCTCCAACATTAATGATTGCTGAAAGAGCTTCAGAATTTATTTTAAATTAAAATTACTTGTTACGATAAACTGAAATTAAACAAATAATTTCAAACATTATAGAAGCTGCAACCATTGCTGTAATTTGATTTGGACTATCTTTTGTCGGCATTAAACAAGCAACATCTCCACCAATTACATTTTTTCCTTTCAAGCATTGAATTAGTTTTCGCGCTTCATCCATGTTAAATCCTTTATATGCAGGTTCTATGTTTGCTACACCTGGAGCAACTGCTGGGTCTAAACAATCTAAATCAAAGGTAACGTAAATAGGATTGTCCCCTAATCTATCTAAAATCATTTTAACACATTTTTCATGGCCCCATTCTCTATATTCATCCATTGTAATTACTTGATAACCAATATCATAGCTTGCTTTTAACCAATCTAATGTTCTTGGATTTCCTCTTATACCTATCTGAGTACTTGTATGCGGATCAACATTTCCTTGTTTAACTAAATAAGAAGCCCAATGTGCTGCTGATTTTTTTGCACCCAAAAAATGATCTAATTTTTCAAAACAATCTGTATGGGCATCAAAATGAAGAAATGTAATTTTTTTTCCTTTAGTTAATTTTGAATTTTTTTTAGCTAAGCTTTGAACAATTCCACCAGTTACTGAATGATCACCACCAATTGATACAACTGGCTTTTCGGCCTGTTCAATATGATCATAAAAAGCTGAAATTCTCTCTATACATTTTTCATTATCATTGGCTTCTGGAAAAGGAACATCTCCCAAATCGTGAATTTTATTTTCTTTCCAAGGATCAATTTTGTAATCAAAGTGAGATCGTCTCAACATTGCAGAAATATTTCTAACTGCTCTTGGACCTAAATGCTGATCTCTTTCGGTAGTTCCATTCCCAGTACTATGAGGAACGCCTACTAACGCTATATCACAATTTTTCGGGTCTGGATCATTTTTACATCTAAATAAAGTTGGTATACCCCACCAATAAAGGGTTTCCATCATTATTTTATCTTCTTCAGAAATCATGAATTAAATATTGCATAAATTTAATAAATTTAAAAACATATTCTTTTTTGATATATACCGTCAATGAGCACTCCAAACAATAATCCTAAAGGAATAGTTTACATATTAATAGCCATGATGGTTTTTTCTGTACAGGATGGAATTATGAAACATATTTATAATTTTGTTTCACTCTATGAAGTTTACTTAATTAGAACAGTGGTAAGTTTTGTGCTTATCTTAGCATTTTTAATAATTACAAAAAAACCAATAGTATTTAAAAGCCAATATCCTTTTTTAACTTTTTTACGAGTAATACTTTTTTTCTTCGGTTTTAGTTCTTTTTATGTTTCTTTAACTGTATTACCGCTTGGTACTGCAACGGCTTTATTTTTTGTTACTCCATTTTTAATTACAATATTTGCTCATTTTTTTTTAAAAGAAGAAATAGGAATAAGAAGATGGGCTGCTGTAGTAGTGGGATTTATTGGAGTTTATGTAACACTAAATCCTGATTTTAGTAATTTTAATTACTTAAGTTTACTGCCTATTTTGTGTGCGTTTTGTTATTCCTTATCAATGATAATAATTAAAAAAACATCTGACAAAGATAGTGTGCACACGCAAACGTTTA
>CACBDD010000017.1 GCA_902537905.1 uncultured Pelagibacteraceae bacterium
TTGCAGTAACTGCTGCTGGAGGAGAAGTAAAAAAGGGTGAGAAGGGATCACATAGAGGTATTGCAAGAGATATTGAAATTAATGAAAATGGTTTAAATCATTTATTGTATAAAAATAAAAATAAAAAGTTTAATACTCCAGCATTTAATTTCGATGAAGTTGTAACTTTACCAGAAAATTCGGTACTACTAGCTTCGAACCCAATTAATAATGTTCAAGGTTTAAATTTTAAAATTGGAAATTGTGATGTTTGGGGTCTCCAGTATCATCCAGAAATTACGTATAATAAGATGATTAACTTAATTATTTTCAGAAAAGATAGACTTATAGAACGTGGTGCTTTTAAAGATCAAAATCATATAGATGATCATATTAAAAACATAGAAATAGAAAATAAAAAATTAGATAAACTTTCCAGAATGAGAGAATTAGAGAATTGGTTAGATTATCTTAATTTAGAATAATCCTTCAATCTCGCCTTTTTCATTTAATTTAATCGAGTCAGCTGCTGGTACTCTAGGAAGTCCAGGCATAGTCATAATCTCTCCACATACAACAACAACAAATTCAGCACCTGATGAAAGCCTTACTTCTCTGACAGGTAGCACATGTCCAGTTGGTGCTCCCTTCAAACTAGGATCAGTTGAAAAACTATATTGAGTTTTTGCAATACAAACAGGTAGTTTACCATATCCTTTTTCCTCAAAATCTTTTAATTGTTGTCTAACTTTTGTATCTGCTACTACTTCACTAGCGCTATATATTTCTAGTGCAATTTTTTCAATTTTTTTGAATAACGAAAGATCATCTTCATATAAAAACTTAAATGTATCTTTTTTATCTTCACAAATTTCTATAACATTTTTAGCTAGTTCTGTTGTTCCTTCACTACCATTAGACCAATGGCTGCATTTTGAAGCCTTTACACCTTGTGTTTCACAAAAATCTAACAAAGATTTCATTTCATTCTCTGTGTCTGTAATAAAATGATTAATTGCTACAGTTACAGGTAATCCAAACTTTCTAATATTGTTAATATGTCTTCTCAGGTTTACCATCCCTTCTTTCAAAGCAGGTAAATTTTCTTTTTTTAAATCTTCTTTAGCAACTCCTCCATGCATTTTTAGTGCTCTAATTGTTGCTACAATAACAACACAGTCTGGTTTAAGACCTGATTTTCTACATTTTATATCTAAAAATTTTTCAGCTCCCAAATCAGCCCCAAATCCTGCTTCTGTAACTACATAGTCAGCTAATTTTAATCCTGCCTTAGTTGCAATTACAGAATTACATCCATGAGCAATATTTGCAAAAGGTCCACCATGAATTATTGCGGGATTATTTTCCAACGTTTGAGTTACATTTGGTCTTATTGCTTCTTTAAGCAAAACTGTCATCGGGCCTTGAGCATTTAAATCTTTTGCATAAATTGCTTGTTTATCTCTCGTATAACCAATTGTAATATTACCAATTCTGTTTTCTAAATCTTTTAAATCTGTTGCTAAACAGAAAATAGCCATTAATTCAGAAGCAACAGTTATATCAAAACTATCTTGTCTAGGGTAACCATTGGCAACTCCACCTAAATCAACAATTATAGATCTTAAAGACCTATCATTCATATCCATTACTCTTCTCCAAACAACTCTTCTAACATCAATATTAAGTTTGTTACCCCAGTAAATATGATTATCTATCAATGCAGATAATAAATTGTGGGCTGATGTAATAGCGTGAAAGTCTCCAGTAAAATGAAGGTTGATTTGTTCCATTGGTACTACTTGCGCATAACCACCGCCAGCAGCTCCACCTTTCATTCCAAATGATGGTCCTAGACTTGGTTCCCTTAAGCAAACAATAGATTTTTTTCCAATTTTATTTAAACCATCGTTTAATCCAACTGATGTTGTTGTTTTACCCTCGCCAGCCGGGGTAGGAGTGATCGCAGTAACTAAAATTAATTTACCATTTTTATTTTTAAGGGTATCTAGATATTCCAAATTTATCTTTGCAATATGTCTACCCATAGGACTAAAAGCAAAATTCTCATCAGGCACATTTATCTTTGACAATATGTCTTTTATTGGTTGCATTTTAGCTTCTCGAGCTATTTGAATATCTGATTTTATTTCACTCATTAATAATCCTTCAAATTATAAAATATTTAGTTGCTGACTTCATATCCTTTTTTGACATCTTTGGAAACTTCTAAAAAATATATATAAAAAAAATAAGAACTATTTAAATTCATTAATATAAAATTTATCTATGCAAAAATATTCTATTTTTAGTTTGGTTAAAAATGCACTTACAGGCCATCAAAATTGGGATTTAGCCTGGAAAGATCCAAATCCTAAAGAGGAGTATGATGTTGTAGTCATCGGGGGTGGGGGCCATGGGTTAGCCACCGCTTATTATTTAGCTAAAGAACATCAAATTACAAAAGTAGCAATCATTGAAAAAGGTTGGATTGGTGGCGGAAACGTTGGACGTAACACTACAATCATAAGATCTAATTATATGCATGATGAAAATGGTCTTTTTAGTGAGTTTGGAATGGATTTGTGGAGAAAAATGAGTCAGGACTTAAATTACAACGTAATGTTTTCTCCAAGAGGAATTATTAATCTTGCACATTCAGATGCTCAAATGAATGCATATGCAAGAAGAGGAAATTCGATGAGGTTAAATGGAATTGATGCAGTACTTTTAAATAGAGAAGAAGTAAAAGAAATAATTCCAATGGCTGATTTTTCAGACAATGTTAGGTTCCCAATTTTTGGTGGGTTGATGCAACCAAGTGCTGGAACTGCTCGTCATGACGCGGTTGCTTGGGGATATGCTCGTCAAGCTGACTCAATGGGAGTAGATATAATTCAAAATTGTGAAGTCACAGGTTTTGATGTTTCTGCAGGAAAAATAAAAGGGATCAGAACTTCGAGAGGAAATATTAAAGCAAAAAAAGTAGGCCTATGTGTTGCTGGTAGCACAAATATTTTAGCTGAAAAATTAAATATGACTTTGCCAATTGAAACTCATCTTTTACAAGCTTGTGTTTCTGAGCCAGTAAAACCAGTTTTAGATAAAGTTGTAACTTTTGGAGCTGGTCACTTTTATATCAGTCAATCAGATAAGGGCGAAATGGTAATGGGTGGAGATCTTGATGGTTATAATAGTTATGCTCAAAGAGGCAATCTTCCAACCTTACAACATGTTTTAACTGAAGGAATTGCGATGATGCCATTTTTAAGTAAATTAAAAATGCTAAGAACTTGGGGTGGGATCATGGACATGTCAATGGATGGTTCACCAATAATTGATAAAACTCACATTGATGGTTTGTATTTAAATTGTGGATGGTGCTACGGAGGTTTTAAAGCAACTCCAGCATCAGGATGGACATTTGCACATACAATCGCTCAAGATAGAGTTCATGAATTAAATGCAGGATACAGTTTGAACAGATTTAGCACTGGTCATCTTATTGATGAAAAAGGTCTTGGTACAAAAACTTGGATTTCATAAATGTTACATATTAAATGCCCACATTGTGGAATAAGATCTCAAAACGAATTTTCTTATGGTGGAGATGCTACTGTTAAAAGACCAGAACTAAATAAAGAAGTTACAGATCAAGAATGGGATAATTTCGTATACAATAGAGTTAGTCCCAGAGGAAAACATTTAGAACTTTGGCAGCATTTATCTGGTTGCAGACAGTGGATTAAAGTTGAAAGAGATACTGCAACACACGAAATATTTAATACTTATAAAGCTAACGAAGAAATTGCTTAATGACTCAAAGTTATAGAATAGAAACAGGTGGCTTAATAAATAGAAATAAAAAAATTTCTTTTAAGTTCAACGGTACATCTTATTTTGGTTATGAAGGTGATACATTAGCTTCAGCTTTATTGGCAAATGGTGTTCATTTAGTTGGTAGAAGTTTTAAATATCATAGACCAAGAGGGTTTTTTGGTGCAGGAGTTGATGAACCTTATGCAGTTGTTCAACTTTATAGAAATGGTGAAACGGAGCCAAATATTAAAGCAACTGAACAAGAATTATTTGAAGGATTAGAGGCAAGCAGTGTTAATTGTTGGCCAAGTGTCAATTTTGATATTGGAGCAATAAATAATTTTTTAAAGATTTTTTTACCTGCTGGATTTTATTATAAAACTTTTATGTGGCCAAAAAGCTTTTGGTACAAAATTTATGAACCATTTATAAGAAAAGCTGCAGGGCTAGGTGTCGCTTCAACAAAACACGACAAAGAACGATACGAGCATAAATATGAGTATTGTGATCTTTTAATTGCTGGATCTGGACCATCAGGTTTAGCGAGCGCTTATTCTGCAGCAAAAAATGGTGCTAAAGTTATTTTAGCTGAAGATAAACCAAGATACGGTGGCTCATTATTAACGAGCGACGTGAATATAGGTAATCAATCTGGAAAAGATTGGGCTGATGGTATTATTTCAGAATTAAAAGAGATGCCTAATGTAACCGTAAAAAATAGATCTCAAGTTTTTGGATACTATGATCACAACATGTTGGTAATGTCTGAAAAAGTTAGTGATCATTTACCTAAAACTAAAAAATATCACCCAAACAAAAGACTTTGGTACATTAGAGCAAAAGAAGTTCTAATTTCATCTGGATCAATTGAAAGACCAATTGTTTTTGGAAACAATGATACTCCTGGAGTAATGCTCTCATCTGCAGCTAAAGAATATTTAAAAGTTTATGGTGTCTTAGTTGGAAAAAAACCTTTGGTATTTACAAACAATGATAGTGGCTATGAAACCGCAATTGAATTTAAAAAACATGGAGTTGAGCCTATAGTTTTAGATTCAAGATCAAATCCACAATCAGAAATTATTGATGAAGCAAAAAATTTAGGAATTAATATTAAAAATTCATATGTAGTAGTTGCAGCACAAGGTTATAAAAAAGTAAAATCAGCTGATGTGGCAACCATTTCTGAAGACAAGAAAACACTTGGCAAAATAGAAAATATAAATTGTGACTGTATATGTGTTTCTGGATTTTGGACACCTACAATTCATTTGGCATCACAATCAGGAAACAAAACCAAATTTAATGAAGAGATAGACGCATTTGTTCCAGGAGTTTCAAAACAAAATGAAACAACTTTGGGAGCTGCTAATGGTGTATTTACTCTAGAAGAAACTTTAAAAACATCCTTTGAAAAAGGAAAAGAGTTATCAAAAAAAATTACAGAAAAAAATAATGAAGTATCTATTCCAAACGTAGTTGAAAAAAAATATTCTAAACATGATAAGTTTTGGTGTGTTCCATTACCAAAAGGCAAAAGTTATAAAAGATTTTTAGATTTTCAAAATGATGTTGCTGTTTCTGATGTAGAGATTGCTTTAAAAGAAGGTTATAGATCAATCGAACATGTAAAAAGATATACCACTTTAGGTATGGCAACAGACCAAGGAAAAACAAGCAATCTTAATGGATTACAATTAGTTTCTGAGATTGAAAATAAAGTTGTTCCATCTGTAGGCCACACAACTTTTAGACCTCCTTATACACCCATTTCTATCGGCGCTATTGTTGGTAGAGAAGTAGGAAAGCATTCAAAACCAACTAGAAAATCACCAATTCACAATTGGCATGAGGAGCATAATGCTGTTTTTGTTGATGCAGGAGTTTGGTTAAGACCAAGATATTATAAAAGAGGAAACGAAACTTTGTTCGAAGCATCAAAAAGAGAAGCGAAAAATGTAAGAACAAACGTTGGTGTTTGTGACGTAACAACTCTTGGTAAGATTGACGTTAAAGGTCCTGATGCTGCTGAATTTTTAAACAGAATATACACAAATGCATGGTTGAAGTTACCTGTTGGAAAAGCAAGATATGGAGTGATGTTAAGAGAAGATGGGATAGTGATGGATGATGGTACAACTACTAGAATTTCAGAAAACCACTATCACATGACAACAACTACTGCTCAAGCAGCTAATGTGCTTTCGCATTTAGAGTATTATTTGCAACTTGTTTGGCCTGAACTTAATGTAAATGTAGTTTCAACAACTGAGCAATGGGCAGGAGCTGCCATAGCTGGTCCTAAATCTAGAGATTTATTACAGAAGTTATTTCCTAAAACAGATGTTTCTAACGAGGGCCTCCCATTTATGGGATATGTTGAAGGGGAATTATTTGGAGTTAAAGCAAGAATATTCAGAATTTCATTCTCAGGTGAATTAGCTTACGAAGTTAATGTAGAGTCTGATAACGGGAGATTTATGTGGGAAAAAATAATTGAACTTGGAGAAGAGTTTCAAATTCAACCATATGGAACTGAAGCATTGTCTACACTTCGAATTGAAATGGGGCATGTTGCAGGTTCTGAATTAGACGGAAGAACAATTCCTTACGACAATGCTTTGGAAGGGCTTCTAAGTAAAAAGAAGGACTTTATTGGAAAAAGATCACTACAGAGATCAGCTTTTGTAGCTGAAGATAGACAACGAATTGTTGGTGTTATTCCGTTAGATAAAAGAACAAGTATTCCAGAAGGCTCACATTTAGTTAAAGATGCAAATGCTCCTTTGCCAAATAAAAAATTAGGCCATATTTCAGCTTCTTGTTGGAGTGTTGAGCATGATAATCCGTTTTCATTAGCAATATTAAAAGATGGAAAAAATATGATTGGAGAAAAATTATTTGTAATGTCTCCATTAAAAAACAAAGTTATTCCGGTAGAAATAGTTTCATCACATTATGTCGATCCAAAAGGAGAAAGAGTTAGATCATGAGTTCACTTTCAGCTTTAGAAAATGTACATGCAAAAGGTCAATTCGGAGATTCAGAAGGTAAAGATGATAAAAATTTACTTTCAATATCTGAAACTACTAATTTATTAATTGTGCAGATAGTTCAGTATAAAAGTTCAAACTCATCATTAGACAATATGCAGGTAGATGGTCTAAATTTAAGAGACAATCCATCTTTAGTTAACTTCAATGATAACACAAGAATACTTTGGAACGGTCCAAGAAATTGGATTTTAGTTTCTAAGAAAAAAGATATTTTAAATGAAATAGAGCAAAAATTTAATGATAATGAATTTGCAATAACAGACATATCTCATTCAAAAGCAATAATTGAAATTGAAGGTAAGGAAGCCAAGGAAGTTTTAAAAAAAGGATGCCCATTTAATTTTGGTGAGCTAGAAAAAAATCAATCTTTAAATTCTACTTATAACGGAATGTCAGTTACTATTGATATGCTTAATGATGATCCAGATAAATATAGAATATTTGGATTAAGAAGTTTTGGTGAGTCTCTATATCACTCAATAACAGATGCATCTTTAGAATTCGGATACATTGCAAAGTAACTATTTATCTCTAGTTGCAATATAAACACCAATAGTCGCAATTAAAAAACCTAAAAGATCTAAATTCGATAATTTCTCATTTAAAAATAACCATGCCATAAATGCAGACGTTGGTGGAATTAAAAAAAATATTGAAACCGTTTTACTTGCAGAATTTTTTTTAATTAAGAACATAAGTATTGTGAATGCTCCAAAAGATACTAAAAAAATTTGATGACTCATTGCGATTATAAATGTTTTTGAAAATTCAATATAAGGATCAACAAAAAAAATTATAATTAACAAATGAAATGAAAAGCCTCCAAGTGCTTGGTTCATATTACTTACAGATAAGGGTAGGTTATTGCTTATTGTTTTTTGCCAAAGAGTTGAACTTGTTATTGCTATCAAAGCTATAATGGTTGCAATTAATCCAGCAGTTGGAATTTTTGATCCAATTTCAAAACCTAGAACTAATGATGCTCCAATAAATCCTAGCAAAACACCTATCCATTGTTTAATAGAAACTTGCTCTTTTAGTATTGGTCCACTTAATGCGTTAGTTAGTATTGGCTGAAGTGTTACAATTAAAGCAGCAAGGCCAGTAGGCATTCCAATAGAAATTGAATAAAAAACACCTCCTAAATAAAATCCATGAAAAAGAACCCCGCTAAAAAAAGATTGTAAAAAATTTTTTTTACTTACAATTATTTTCTGTCTTGAATAGATAGAAAAAATTAAAAAACCGAACGCTACGAGTGCAAATCTAAAGGCTAACGCAGCAAAAGGATCACTGTAATCAATGATTGGTTTCGTAGTTATGAATGCTGACGACCAAAGTAAAATAAATATAAATGGGAATACCTTAATCACTGTAATTAATAATTTAAAATTTAATCAATTAAATTTAATTTAATTAAATTTTTTTGCTTAGTTTCTTTACACCACATTTCATAACTTTCACAAACTCTCCAAAGATGATCGAAGGCTCTTTGTGACAATTCCAAAGGGAAATGAGTTTTTGTATAATACAATTTTGGTATTTTAAGCAAAAATTTAATCATAGAGTCTTTTTGAATATCTAAAAGTCTTAATGTTTCTTCATTAATTTTTTTACCCGTAATTTTATCAATAAAATCATTATTTTTTAATTCTGATATCCAATTATCATGAAATTCTCCTGAGCTAATAAAATCATAATCTTTTGTTGTCATGAAAATCTCAAATGCTTGAATATTATTAATTTCTGGATTTTGGTTTTTTATCCCAATTATTTTAGAATATATTAGTTCAGCAACTCTTAAAACGTAGGGCTTATCAATTTTAGATGTCACAGTTTATCTTTTGTGTTTCTGCATTGCAGAGTGCGCGAGAATTAGATTTGGATCCAAAAATATTTTTGAAGATTTAATATTCTTGAATGATTTAAAGGCGAATATTGCAATTGGTAACTCAGTACAACCTAAAATTATTTTTTTACATTTAATTTTTAGCAAATATTTTATAGCTGGCTTGATAGCTTTTTCAGCAGCTCTAACATTACCCATTTTTACAAACTTGATTGCTTTATTTACTGAGTTCTTTTGAAGATTTTCAGATGGGTTAACTAATTGAAAGCTTTGATCAAAAAATTTATTATACACTCCAGTTTTTAAAGTACCCTCTGTAGCCAACAAGCCAACTTTTGAATTTTTTTTACAATTTTTTTTTGTAAATTTAAAAACTTCTTTTGGCATATTTATAATTGGGATACTGATTTTTTTTTGCAGATCATCAAACCAATAGTGTGCAGTATTACATGGGATAACAATAAATTTGCATTTATTTTTTTCTAATAACTTACAACCTTGAAGAAGACTTTTTAAAACTTTATTATATTTTGTTTTATTAGATTTGTTTGTTTTTAAATTTGATAAGTTTTTTGTTTGAGTGCCTATAGACTCTGGTCTTCCAGGAATATTTGATTTGTTATACAGAACAAACAAAGGATACTCTTGATCAATTTTTCCTCTATTCAGTACTGCAAGTTTATTACAAAAATCAAGACCAGCTTGAGTACCCATTCCACCTAAAATTCCGATCATAAATTTTTTATTATTTTAAATACAACTTATATAATTAAATTTTTTGACTAAAAGTTGTTTTTTATAAGATTTGGTACTGGCTGAATAAAATTATCTATTAAAAAATAAAATTTTTTCAGCCAATAGGAAGTGTGAAATTATGCAGTTTTTAAGTTAACTGCTGAAGGACCTTTAGGACCATCTTCAACATCGAAAGTCAAAGCTTGACCCTCATCTAAACCGTTCATACCAGCATCTCTTACTGCTGAAACATGTACAAACACATCTTTTTCTTTGTCTTCTCTTTCAATAAAACCAAAACCTTTGGTTGGATTGAACCATTTTACTTTACCTGTTAGACTCATATTATTTCTTCTTACTTTTTGTTATATTAATTATTACTTAAATTTTAATTAAGTAATTCTGGCTTTCTTTAGATTTTAATGGGTTTTGTCAACAAAATAGAGAGATTACCCAATCTTATTGTCAATCTGTAGCAATTAATTTAGTTAAATAAACAGAATTAATATCTTCTTTATAATGAGCAAAAGGTTCACAAGGCTCAAAACCACACGATTTAAAGAGTTTTCTAGCTGGAATAAAAAAATCTCCAGCACCTGTCTCAATACTTAATCTTTTTATATCTAATTTTTTTGCCTCACTAATCAGATGATTGATAACAACAGCACCGTACCCTTTGTTTCTAAAATTATCATGAATTCTGATTGATTTAAATTCTCCATGCCCTTTATCTAAAAATTTTAGTGCACCACATCCCATTAATTGATCATTATTATATAAACCCCAGAATTTAATCGATGGAATTTTAAGACCTGGGATGTCTAAAACATGAGCACTTCCCTCTGGCGAGGCAGCTCTTAGTTCAACAAAATGCTTTGTTAAAAGCTTGTGAACTTCTGGATCATCGAAATTTCCCTCAATTGATTTTAACATTTTATTCCAGAATAGTGATATGACCCATTTTTCTTTTATCTTTAATTTCTTTTTTTAAGTAATCAAAAAAGAATTCATTATCTTTAAGTTTTGGAGAATTTCTGTACTGAGATATTTGATCTCCTAGTAGATTTATCATTTTTGCATTAGATAATTTTTTTAAAGGTATCTGTTCAAGTCCACAAACAGCTCTTATATGATTTTCAAATTGACTTACATTAAAAGCATTAATTGTTAAATGACCAGAATTATGAACTCTTGGTGCAATTTCATTTACATAAAGATTATCATTTCTATCTATAAAAAATTCTACACATAGAGTGCCCACATACTTAAGTTCTTCAGCAATAAGAATTGCCCAATCTTTAGATTGATTAAATATTTTTTCATTTATATCTGCTGGTATCTTGGAATGTTTTAAAATCTGATCCTCATGGGTATTTTCTATAGGTTCATAAATTTCATATTTGTTATTACTAAACCTAGTTATAATAATAGATATTTCTTTTTTAAGTTTGACTAATTTTTCTAAAATGTATCCTCTTGATAAATCTAATTTAAGATTTTTTAATTCTTCAGCTGATGAAACAGGGTGCTGTCCTTTACCATCATATCCCAATGTAGTTGTTTTTATTATACCTGGTAAAAAATCTTCAAGGACATCAATATCAGATTGGTTTTCAACAGAAACGTATCTAGTGGTTCTTATATTTAATTTATTTACAAAATCTTTTTCTGCTAGTCGATGTTGAATTAATCTATTAACTGAAGGTTTAGGTAAAACTGGTTTTAACTTATTTATATCATTTAAAGTTTCATAAGGGATATTTTCAAATTCATAAGTCACGATATCAACTTTGTTTACAAATTCATTTATTTTTTCTTTATCATCGTATTTTGCACCAATAAATTCATCACAAAAATTCTGAGCTGGTGCTTCTAAATCATCGCAAAAAATTATTATTTTTATTCCTAATTTTTTTGCAGCAATTGCAAGCATACTGCCTAATTGGCCACCCCCAATAATTCCAAGAGTAATATTTAACATTTCTATTTGGGAGCTTTTTTAACAGATTTAGTTTGCTTTGATCTCCAATTTTTTAAACTATTTTTGATCGATGAATTAGTAATTGCCATTATTTCAGCTGCAAGTAATGCTGCATTGATAGCACCATCTTCTCCAATTGCTAAAGTACCTACAGGAATCCCTTTTGGCATTTGAGCAATCGAAAGCAAACTATCTAAACCTTTTAATTTTTTACTTTCAATCGGCACGCCCAGAACCGGAATTTGAGTTAATGCAGAAATCATTCCTGGTAAATGTGCTGATCCGCCTGCCCCAGCAATAATAACTCCAATGTTGTTTTTTTCTGCCTTTAATGCAAAATCATACATTCTCTTTGGTGTTCGGTGAGCTGAAACAATTTTAGTTTCAAAAGAGATACCCAATTGTTTTAGAGTTTTTTCTGCTAATTTCATAGTTTTATAGTCTGATTGACTACCCATAACTATTGAAACTTTTTTATTAGTATTTTTTTTCATGAAAAATGATCTTAATGTTTATTTCAAAATTCATCAAAAATTTCAATAAAATTAATAGTATTTCAATTTAGATTGATTAATCTTAACGGGTTATGAATTTTAAAATCGATAATTTGCAATATTGTAATTGGTCTAGAAAAATTTTTGAAATAAATCGATCTGCAGGTTTAGATGCAGTTCATGTAACTATAGTTTACCATGAAGATTATGATGAGCTATTAGCAGAATTAAAAAAGTGGGAAAAAATTTTTGAGGAAAATTCTGATATTATCTTTCTAGGAAAAGATTTTGCGGATATCGATAAAGCAAAGAATGAAAGCAAAACTGCAATTTTTTTTGGTTTTCAAAATTGTTCACCAATTGAGGATAACATAGGTTTGGTTGAAAAAGTTCATGAACTTGGATGTAGATTTATGCAGCTTACTTACAACAATCAATCTCTTCTTGCTACTGGTTGCTATGAAAAAATTGATAGTGGAGTGACTAATTTTGGAAGAGAAGCAATAAAAGAAATGAATAGAGTAGGTATCGTTGTTGATATGTCTCATTCTGCAGAAAAAAGTACAATGGATGCAATTGAAATAAGTGAAAAACCAATTGCGATCACACATGCAAACCCTTCTTTTTGGCATGCTGCAAAAAGAAACAAGTCCTCAGATTTACTCAAGATGTTAAGTGATAGTGGAGGAATGTTGGGTTTATCTTTGTATCCGCATCACTTGAAAGATAATACCAATTGTAGTCTTGATAGCTTTTGTGAAATGGTTGCAAAGACTGCAGAAATTATGGATGTTAGTAAAATTGGCATAGGATCAGATCTTTGTCTTGATCAACCTGATACTGTAGTTGAATGGATGAGAAATGGCACTTGGACTAAAACTAAAAATTATGGAGAAGGATCAAAAAATAAAGCAGGTTTTCCAAAACAACCTGATTGGTTTGAGGACGCAACAGGATTTTCAAATATAGAAAAAGGCCTTAAAAAGATTGGATTTTCAGATGATGAGACACATGGAATACTTGGAAACAATTGGTACAATTTTTATAAATCAATTTAAATTATGGAAGTAGAACTAAGAGATCCAAATACTATAATGAAATTATCTCGTTTGGGATCATTTCATCAATCTAAATTATCTTTTTTACGAAGCTTTTTGAATGAATTTAAGGATTGGGAATATAAACAAGATTTATTTAATTTAGATGAAAAAGGTTATGGTGAAGCAGTATATTCATTTAAAAAAGATAAAAGAGTTTATTCATTAGTTTGTTTTGCAAATCATATCAAAGATGAGGAAAGATCAGACAGAGTTATAGCTACAAAGTGGGATGCAGCTTTTACACTTCATGATGGAGTTCCAGGTAAACAAGATATTGAAAGATTGAAAAATGAAGTTCCCAAACAAGAAGTTGGAAGACTTTCTTATAAAGAGCTTACATTATCAAGAGCAAATAAATCTGTAAGATTATTCAATCATGTAACAGAGAATTTAAGTCAAGGATTACAACCAGATTTAAATTTATTATCAAAAGTTGGATATTTGTACAGAACTACAGCTGTTTATGGGTCTGGTAAATTTGGTTTAGCAGATAGGTTTAGAATTAAAAATCGTGAAGAAATTAATGGACCATTTAGATTAGAAATGATGTTGGTTTATCTTGTAAGACAGTTTACTTTTGACCAAGTAAATCATGTTGCTTATCACAAGAACCCCAAAAAAGCAGTCAAGTTGGATGAGCAAATCTCAAAAAATTTAGGTATTGGAAACTCTACTGGATTAGGAATGGCTCCTTTTATTGTTAATCATCCAACGCTTTTAAATAACTGGATCTTAAGTAGAGAAATAGCTTTAAAAAAAATTAGAGAAATTAAAGATGTTAAAAAAAATGATAGTGCACTGTTTGTTGATTGTGTAAAAAAATCATTAACAAATATCACAAGCTGGAACAGTGATAGTGAATATCAAAAAAATAAAATTAATAATTTACTGAAAGATATTCAAAAATTTTTAAAATTTATTGAGAATGAGTTTGATTTTACGGTAGGGTATCCCTTCAATGGTATTTATGAGTGGCTAGAGCAAGAAACATGTGAAGAATGTATTGAGTATGTAGTATCCATTATGATGGAACCATATAGTGAAATAACTGAACCTTTAGTGAAAGAAATGAGCTCTGATGAAGAAAAATATTTTAATATACCAGCTCATAGAACTGTTGAAGATTTAAGAAATATAATTGAGAAAAAATACCCAAATATTTTAGAAATAAATTTTGAAAAAAAAGAAAATAATCAAAATTTTTGGTTTATTTCAAAAAATAAAGAAGAGCCAAGATTAGCTGATAGATTTGAAGAACATGGTTCAGAATTAGAACAACCTTTAGCTATAGCAAGAGACATAAAAAAACTTTATGAAATACTAATGGTTTCTAAAAATAGCCAAACTGTCTCTGACTTTTTAATAAAAAATTCAGAGTTAAGACATGTCGTAAGAAGAGTTTTTGTAGTTGAAAAATTTCCTTATTCAGAGATACAAGATAATACAATTGGTAAAAATATAATGCCTATTGATATGCTGAGGTTGAAGCTATCTTTCTTTGGGGCATTAAAATTTGATCCAAGGTCTGACAAATGGTTAAGAATTTGTATGTTTCAAGGAGCGCCACTACCTCATGAATTAAAGAATTATGATGAGCAGTGGGTTTATAAATCTAATATTTAATCATGAAATCATTGAGTGAAATTGAAACTACAGTTAAAAGAGCGACAAAAGCAAGTGGATATTCATGGGGAGTTGCTGAAGAAACTGCAAAGTGTGTAAGACTTTTGGAGTCCTTTGGTCTTCCAGGAATTAAACACATAAATAATTATTTTTCTAAAAGGAAAGAAAACAGTTTTCAAAATTTAAATCTAATATCAGAAATAAATCCACCTTCAGCAAAACCTTATTGTCCAATTATCCTCGGAGTTAGTTTTTTAGACCAATCAAATTCTTTAGAATTTTTAAAAAAAATTGAACTAAATAACGTTGCTTACCCATCAATATTTTTAGCTTTTTTAAGCAGAACATCAGAAATTATTGGCAAAAAAATACACCTAAATCTTGATAAAAAAGAAATTATTTTAAATTTGAATTTAAATATCTATTCTAACATTGCTAATAACGACTTTCCGTCTATCGCAAATCATTTAGAAATTAGTTTTTTAGAGAATATTGATAGCTTTTCTGAAGAAGAGTGGAATAATTTATACAAATTGTCTGAAGATACTTTTGTTGAAGAATCAGACAGTCTAAAACAAGGTGGAGCAGGCGCCGGCTTAACAGATAATGACTGACAATTTTGATGAAATTCAGGATCAAGAATATAATGAAGATTTAAATAATATTTGTGATGAGTGTAAAGATGAAGATGAGAGTGTATCTCAAAATTTAATTTTAACTGGCTTTAAAATTTGTAAATCTTGTAGAGTTTCTAAAACTATTTTTCCAATCTAGCTAATCTGATTGACTGGAAGCATATTCATTCTGCTCATTACAAATGAAATTGATAAAAAAGCTATTATTAAAAAAGATAATAAGACTATACCAAAAGATTTAAAATTAGATTTTAAATTTAAAATTTCTTTTGTTGAAATGATTAAACCTGCAAAAATCCAAAATTGAGTAAGAAAAATTATAGGTATCATTAAATCTGGAGTTACTGCAAAAAATCTTAATAAACCAGGAGCATGTGCAAATCCAACTGCAGTAAGAACTTTTTTAAATGAAACTTTAGTTTGTTTATCTGGAAAAAGTTTAACACCTATAACAAAAATAAAGATAGCCCATATTAACCAAGTAACTATTGCTGTTAGACCTGACATTCCTATTGCAGTTTTAATGATAGTGTTAGCTGCTACTGCGCCAGCAACTCCATCTAAAATCATTATTAAGCCTGCAAAATATATTGAAGCTTCACCAAAATTTTTGTTATCAGAATAAAGTGTCTTATCTAACTTTATAGACTTGAAAACTATATTTAAAAATTCGCCAAACATTAATTTTTATCTCTTTTATTTTTTTGAGCTTTATATGAAACAATTAATGGAAATACTATTAAAGCAATCGCAATAATAATGCAAACTGCGATTAAAAACCCTTTTGTCATTGAATTTTGGGGGAGTTTAAATAACTCCCCCTAAATAAATTTAGCCTTTTACAACTTCTCTAGTGTTAGCGTTGAAAGACTCTTTGAATGGAATATCCACTACTACAGCATCAGCTGGTGTTCCTGGAGTATCTGAATATTCTTCTGGTAGGTGAACTTTAAATTTAGTTCCTACTTTTCCTTTTGGAAAACCATTTGCATTCAATGTTCCATCAAAAGGAACATATCCCATTGCAATGTTTGTTTTCTTTTCAGGATGCCACCAAGGAGATGTTAAAAATCCTACTGGATCTCCACCACTTTCAGGAGAAACTAACCAAAAGTCAGGCGCATAATTATCAATAGGTTTGCCTCCCAATTCCATACCAACTAATTGAAGTTTGTAAGGTTTTTTTCCTGCTTTTAATTCCTCTTTCATTTTTTCTAGTGCAGCCTTACCAACATAATCAGCAGTTTTGTTCCATTCTCCTTTTCCAGACAAAGAAACTTGATAACCTAAATTACATTGGAATGGATTGTGTTGTTGATCCATATCTTGTCCCCATGAAAGAATACCCGCTTGAATTCTTCTATGGTGAGCAGGAGCAATAACCATTAAGCTGTGTTTTTTTCCAGCTTCAAGTACAGCATTCCACATATCTTCAGCATATAAAGTAGAGTTTCTTAGATAAATTTCATAACCAGCCTCTCCTGAGAAACCAGATTGTGAAATTACAACATCTCTTCCGCCAATTTTAGCTTCAGCTAATCCATAGAAAGGCATATTGTCAAAATCTACTTGATCTCCACATAAATCTTTCATCAATGCTTTTGATTTAGGACCTTGAATTTGAACTGGACTCACATCAATTTCTTCAATTGTACAATTAAATCTACCATCTGCATTTACACCTTGAAGATACATTCCAATATCAGAATCTGATAACGAAAACCAAAATTCATCTTCAGATATTCTTAAAAGAATTGGATCATTTAAAACTCCACCATATGCATTACATAGAATTACATATCTTGCTCTCATTGGGGAAATTTTAGTTGCATCTCTAGTGATTACGTAATCAGTAAATTTTTCTGCATCTGGACCCTTAACTCTTATTTGTCTTTCAACAGCAACGTTCCACATTGTTACATGGTTTACGATAGCATCGTATTCAACCATAGCTCCACCATCCTCAGGTTTTACGTAACCTCTTGGGTGATAAATACGATTGTATACTGTTGCTCTCCAACAACCTGCCTGCATTGATAAATGCCAATAAGGTGATTTTCTTACCCTTGTTGAAATTAACATTTCAACTTTTGTTGGCCCACTTTGTCTTAAGTTGTATGGTACTTCTCTGTCTGACTGATCAACAGAAGTAACATGTTTTAATTTAGTATAGTCAAATTCATTAGACATAACTATTCTCCCTCAACCACTTGTTAGTTTCCTTCAAGCCGCCGAATGTATAAATGTGGAAGTTATCAGTGTGCGATTTAACTTTCCCAATTAAATCATTAGGGTCTTTAGGTTTCAACAAATCTAACGCCTTACTAAAATTAGATTTAAGAAAGTTTAAGGAATTTTTTGCCCCAACGATATTAGCAAATTTAATCAAGCTTGATATTTTTAAGGGCCCAGTGATTCCAACATGCACTGGTACGCTTTGTTTAGAAATAAATTCAATGATAGGCTGAGGATCTAATAACCATTGAGTTACTATATAATCAGCGTAAGGCTTTTTATCTATCATTGCTTTTTCTAAATCTGTGTCGGATATATCAGGACTCCCTTCAGGATGTCCAGCTATTCCTATTTTCATTTTTTCAAAATAACCTGTTTCTAAAAGTTGAAAGGAACTATCAAATTTTCCAAGAGGCTCTCTTCCTCCTCCTATAATTAAAGCTTGTTTAACCCCTCCATCCTTACATCTTGTGACATAATCTTTAAGCTCATTTTCATCATGCATTGATCTAGCAGGAAAATGTGGTACAGGATTAAAACCTTTTTTTACAAGCTCTACAGCCTTGTCAGCTGTTTCCTTGTAATCACCTCCAGGTAGCATAGTGATATAAATGTCGGATAATGCTGGGACAGTATCAATTTCTGTTTTAGGCCCTATTTCCAATGAAAAATTCATAGAGGAGATCTTTATTTATTTTAAAATATGAGTCTAGAAAATTCGATGCAGCAAAGTATCAACTATTTTATCTGACCTCTATGCTTCTGGATTCTTCTTCCATACTCTTGAGTGACCCTATCAAACACAATCGCGAGAGCTACTATTGCTAATCCATTCATCATTCCAAGAGCTAAATATTGGTTAGAAACAGCCCTTAATATTGGTACACCAAGACCTTTTACACCTATCATAGAAGCAATAACCACCATTGCTAGAGCCATCATTATTGTTTGATTTACGCCAGCAAAAACAGTCGGTAAAGCAAGTGGAATCTGTACAGATTTTAATTTTTGAGTTGTGGTTGCTCCAAAAGCTTCACTAGCCTCTAAAGTCTCTTTGTCTACCTCTCTAATTCCTAGATTAGTTAACCTAATAATTGGAGGAACTGCGTAGACACAAACAGCAATTAAGCCAGGAACCTTTCCAATTCCCAACAACATCAAAATTGGAATCAAATAAACAAAACTAGGAATTGTTTGCATCATATCCAACACAGGAAGTATTGTTTTTTCAGCTCTAGTTGATCTAGCCATTACTATTCCAATTGGGATTCCAACTACAATACAAATGATTGTGCAAACAGTAATGATAGCGACTGTTGCCATGCAATCTTCCCACATTCCGAAATATCCAATTAACAAAAATGCAATTGCACTTCCTAAAACTAATTTCCAACTTCTAGAACCTAACCAGGCTAATCCACAAATTATTCCAATAATTATTATCCATGGGGTGGATAATAATAATTTTTCTAATGATACTAAAAAAAATAATAATGGATCAAAAAATGCCTCTATGTTGTCTCCATATTCTTTTGAAAAATTTCTAAAAGCTAAGTCTATACCTTTTCTTAGCTCCATTTGGGATCTTCTTCCCAGCTCTGGAAATTCAGTAAAAAATTCCATAAATATTAAATTTTACGAGCCTATATTAAATAGGCTCGTAATTAAAAGTTAATTATAAACTTTTTTTGATTTTTTTCGCAGCATCAGAAGATACCCACTTAGTCCAAATATCTTCATGCTTAATTAAAAATTCAACTGCAGCATCAGAACCTTTTGCTTGGTTGTCAGCCATGTAAACTAACATACCATTCATAACTGTGCCTGGAAAAGTTCTACTTTCAACATATTTAAGAACATCTTTTCCACCAGTTTTAGCAAAGTTAGCACTTACAATTGAGTTAACTTCAGATTTTGTCCAAGCTGTTGGTTTTGGATCTGCACAATCTTGTTCTGCAAGAGTAATACAATTATCCCAATTATCTCTACCTGCAAAAGGAACACCAAAATCAACTTGCTGTAAATTATATTTTCCAACCATTGATGTAGGATTCCAATAATATCCAAACCACGGCTCATTAGAATCTGATGCTTTAGCAATAGAACCATCTAAACCCGCGGCTGAACCTGGATCAATAAGTTTCCAACCTTTTTTTTCCATTTCAAATGCTCTGTATAAATTTGCATTAGCTAATTGACATCCCCAACCTGCTGGACATCCCATGAAAGCACCTTTTGATGGATCCTCTTTGTCAGGAAATAAATCTGGACGTTCTA
>CACBDD010000018.1 GCA_902537905.1 uncultured Pelagibacteraceae bacterium
TATTTTTGTCTGCTAAAATAGTTGTTAATAAATATGGTCCTTTATTTATGGAATTTGTCACAGATATTTGTAAAGAATAAATTTTTGAGTCCAATATTTGTTGAATAATTGTATCATTCAGTTCACTACCAATTTTAAACGTACCATCTTCTTCATCACTTACTTTAACATCTCTGTGTAAAAATTTTCCAAAAAGAGATTCTCTTGAAACTAAGATTTCTTTAAGTCCGTCGTTAGCTAATTTTTTAGCATTTAGAAAATTAATTTTATCTCCTAATTTTATTACTACTTCACCAGTTTTTGCATCAATTACTTCTTCAGAAAAGTTTTTAGCTTTATAATTTTCAGGATTAAATTTAGTTTTCCATTTTTCTGATTTAGGATCAAAAGTGTATTGCTCACTATCATAAAACTCATCAACAATTTCTGATTTTGAGAAGCCTAACGCTAGAAGTAAAGTTGAAGCAAATATTTTTTTCTTTCTATCAATCTTAAAATACAAAAAATCTTTAACATCGTATTCAAAATCTAACCATGAGCCTCTGTTAGGTATTACTCTACAATTAAATAATAATTTACCACTTGCATGAGTTTTTCCTTTATCATGGTCAAAAAAAACACCTGGACTTCTATGCATTTGATTTACTACAACACGTTGAACACCATTGGTAATAAACGTTCCACTATTTGTCATCATAGGAACTTCACCCATATAAACTTCTTGCTCTTTTGCTGATAAAATATCCTTAGTGTTGTTTTCTTGATCTATTTCGTAAACAACCAACCTTAATGTACATTTAAGAGCTGAAGAGTAAGTTAAACCTCTTGTTATACATTCCTCAACATCAAACTTTGGTTTTTCTAATCTATAAGAAACATATTCAAGAGTTGACTTTTCGTTCAAATCTTCAATTGGAAAAATACTTTTAAATACCCTGTCAAAACCTTTTGTCAGTTCTGTTTCAAGATTGAATTCTGTTAATTCTTTATAAGAGTTTTTTTGAACTTCAATAAGATTTGGGATTGATAAGCTTTCTTTTAGTTTACCAAAACTTTTTCTAATGTTTTTCTTTTCAGTAAAAGATAATTGCATCTATATTTATTAATACTGATTAAAAATAATCAGTATTTGAATTCTTTCTAATTAATTTATTTAAGTTCTACTTTTGCGCCAGCAGCTTCTAATTTAGCTTTGATCTCTTCAGCATCTTTTTTATTGACACCAGATTTAACTTCTTTTGGTGCTCCCTCTACAAGATCTTTTGCTTCTTTTAAACCTAATGAAGTAGCTGCTCTTACTTCTTTGATAACATTAATTTTTTTATCACCTGCAGAAACTAACATGATAGTAAAATCATCTTTTTCTTCTGCTGGAGCCGCACCACCTGCTGCTGCTGGAGCTGCTGCCGCCATTGGAGTTACACCCCACTTTTCTTCTAACTGTTTTGAAAGTTCAGCTGCCTCAGCGACAGTCAAACTTGATAAGTCTTCAATAATTTTATTTAGGTCAGGCATATTTTTCTACTCTTTGGGTTGTGTTTCAGAATTTTCTGCGGACAAACTACTCATTTTTTCCGAATGTGCAAGCAAAATACTAATTAATTTTGATGCTGAAGCGTTTAAAATACCTACAATATTAGCTCTTGCTTCATCCAGTGTAGGTAAACTAGCAACATTTTGGACACCGGCCTGATCTAAGACCTCATCATCCATAATTCCACCAATTAATTTAAGATTCTCATTATCTTTGGCAAATTTAGACAATATTCTTGCAGACATTATTGCATCTTCACCAAATGCAACTGCGGTTGGACCTGTGAAAAGACTAGATAGATCTTTACACTTAGTTTTTTCCAATGCTAATTTAGTTATTCTGTTTTTGGTGATTTTAAAGACGATTCCATGCTCTCTCATTTTTGCTCTTAAGTCATCTAACTGAGTCATTGTTAAGCCTTGATAGTGTGTAACCATTACGGCTTTACTACTCTCAAATTTAGAAGTCATTTCTTCAATATAATTTTTTTTTTGCTCTTTGTTCATCATAACTATATCGATTTTCCTAATTTAACTTTGTAAGAAACACCCATTGTAGAAGTTGCAAAAACACCTTTTATTAAATCACCTTTTAGTGTGTTGTTAGACTTTTCCTTCTCTAGTGCATCTATTATTGCATTATAATTTTTTAATAACTGATCATCACTAAAAGATTTTTTTCCAATACTTACTCCAATGTTTCCATCTTTATCATTTCTAATTTCTACTTGTCCTGATTTTGCATCAGTGACTGCTTGCTTAATATTTTCAGATACTGATCCAAGTTTTGGATTTGGCATTAATCCTTTTGGACCTAAAACTTTTCCAAGCTTTGAAAGTTTAATCATCATTCCAGGTGTACAAATCAATTTTTCAAAATTTAGATCACCGCCTTTAATTTGTTCAACAAATTCATCTCCACCAACAATATCAGCACCTGCATCTTTTGCTTCTTGTGTTTTATTATCTTCACAAACAACAGCAACTTTTACTTTCTTGCCTGTTCCTCCGGGTAGATTTACTACAGTCCTAATGTTAACTTCACTCTTCTTTTGTTTGTTGTTTATTTGAAAACTTAAATCTAAAGACTCATCAAATTTTGTTGTACAGTTTTTTTTAAGTTCTGGTAATAATTTTTCAATAGACTCTGCATTTAAGTCCTTAGTTTTTTCAGGTAATTTTTTATATCTTTTTGAAACCATTATTCTTTTACCTCTATTCCCATTGATCTAGCTGAACCTGCAATTATTTTTACTGCTTCATTTATATCGTTAGCATTTAAATCATTCATTTTTTCTTTAGCAATATCTTCTAATTGTTTTTTTGAAATTGAAGCTACAATGTTTCTTCCTGGCTCTTTTGATCCACCTTTTAATTTCACTGCTTCTTTAATGTAGAAAGATGCTGGCGGTGATTTAATTTTAAAATCAAATTTTTTATCTTTATAAACAGTAATTTCAACTGGAACAGGTTTTCCAGCCATAGATTTTGTTTTGTCATTAAATGCTTTACAAAATTCCATTATATTAACACCTCGTTGACCTAAAGCAGGACCAACAGGAGGAGCAGGGTTAGCTTGTCCACCTTTAATTTGTAACTTTATAAATCCACTTATTTCTTTTGCCATTAACTTACTTTCTCTACTTGGTTATATTCTAAATCTACTGGTGTTGGACGACCAAATATAGAAACTGACACCTTAAGTCTAGCTTTTTCTTCATCAATTTCTTCAATCATTCCATTAAATGATGCAAATGGACCATCAACAACCTGAACTTTTTCACCAACGCTGTAATCTATACCAGATTTTGGCTGAGCCACACCATCTTTAATTTGACCTAAAATCTTCTCGACTTCTTTATCAGACACAGGAACTGGGATTCCTTTTGATCCAAGGAAACCACTAACTCTCTTTATTCCTTTAATCATATGATAAATATTGTTATCCATTTCACTCTTTATCAATACATAGCCAGGAAAATATTTCTTTTTTCTTTGAATTCTCTTTCCTCTTTTAACTTCTGTAACGTCATGAGTTGGAACTATAATCTCTTCGAATTTCTCACTTATTTTAGCCTTATCTGCTTCTTCTTTAATTAATGAAGCAACTTTATTTTCAAAACTAGAGTGCGATTGAACAATGTACCAATTTTTCATTAAATACTTACCTTTAACAACAATTCTAAGAAGAATTTAAGAACCTGATCTAATAAAAGAAAAAATAAAGACATTACAACCGCCATAACGAATACCATTAGAGCACCTTGTAAAGTTTCTTTCCAAGTAGGCCAAGTAACTTTAAAAGCCTCTTGTTTTACTTCTTGTATAAATTTAATCGGGTTCCTCATAATTCTTTACTCAAATTGGCAGGAGCGGAGGGACTCGAACCCTCAGCCTCCGGTTTTGGAGACCGGCGCTCTACCAATTGAGCTACACTCCTATTTATAGAGTTACTCTATAATTTTAGTTACTACTCCTGCTCCAACAGTTCTACCACCTTCTCTAATAGCAAAGTTTAGTTTTTCTGCCATTGCAATAGGTGTAATCAGTTTAACAGTGAATTTAGCATCATCACCTGGCATAACCATCTCTGTGCCTGCTGGTAATTCTACTTCTCCTGTAACGTCTGTTGTTCTAAAATAAAACTGCGGTCTATATTTTGTAAAGAAAGGAGTGTGTCTTCCACCTTCGTCTTTTTTAAGAATATAGGCTTGAGCTTCAAATTTAGTATGAGGAGTTATTGATCCAGGCTTACAAAGAACTTGACCTCTTTCAATGTCAGTTCTTTCAATACCTCTCAATAAAATTCCAACGTTATCCCCAGCTTCACCAGAATCTAAAAGTTTTCTAAACATTTCTACTCCAGTACAAACTGATTTTTTTGTTTCTCTAATTCCAACGATTTCAACTTCTTCGCCAGTTTTAATTACACCAGACTCAACTCTTCCAGTTGCAACTGTTCCTCTTCCTGAAATTGAAAATACATCCTCAACTGGCATCAAGAATGGTTTATCAACTTCTCTAGCTGGTTGCGGAATATGCTCATCAACAGCTTTCATTAATTCTAAAATTGAATTTTTTCCAATTTCATCATCTCTTTTCTCAACTGCTGCTAAAGCTGAACCTTTAACGATTGGAGTTGTATCTCCTGGATATTTATAAGAAGTTAAAAGTTCCCTAATCTCTTCTTCTACAAGTTCAATCATATCTTTATCATCAACTTGGTCTACTTTATTTAAGTAAACAACAATTGCTGGAATACCAACTTGTCTTCCTAAAAGAATATGTTCTCTTGTTTGTGGCATAGGACCATCAGCTGCATTAACAACTAATATTGCTCCATCCATTTGTGCTGCACCTGTAATCATATTTTTTACATAGTCAGCGTGACCAGGACAGTCCACGTGAGCATAGTGTCTTTTTTCAGTTTCATATTCTACGTGTGCTGTTGAAATTGTAATTCCTCTTTCTTTTTCCTCTGGAGCTTTATCGATTTGATCGTATGCTACAGCTGTTCCACCACCAGCTTCAGCTAATACATTTGTTATAGCTGCAGTAAGAGTTGTTTTACCATGGTCGACATGACCAATAGTCCCAATGTTACAGTGGGGTTTACTTCGTACGAATTTTTCTTTTGACATTTCTTTTTAACCTCAGTTTTTTTTTTTGTTTCTTGCTTTAATTTCTTGGAGCGGGTAAAGGGAATCGAACCCTTACATCCAGCTTGGAAGGCTAGCGTTCTACCATTGAACTACACCCGCACAACCCCAAGAGTAACACTCCATTGTTATTTAAAATTATATTAAATGGTGGAGGGGGAAAGATTCGAACTTTCGAAGACCGAAGTCAACGGGTTTACAGCCCGCCCCATTTGACCGCTCTGGAACCCCTCCTTTGGGGAAGTGTCCCCTTGTTCAATATAGCTTCAAATAACATGCGTTTTATATATTTTATTTGTCCAAATGCAACACGTGATTTATTAAGAAAAACTATTAAAAAACGTGTAAAACACATGATAATTTTATGAATAAATCATCTTTTTTTATTGTTGGTCAACATGCTGTGATGGAAGCACTGCGTAATCCAAATAGGAAAGTTTTAAGAGTGTTTTTAACAGAAGATGCTAAAAAAAACATCAATAGAAAAAATCCAAACATGAATATTCTGGAGGACGTAAAAGTTTATTTTAAATCAAAAAAAGAATTAGACAAATACTCATCAAAAGAACAATTAATGCATAACGGTTATGTTGCAGAAATTGAAAATTTAGATCAACCAGACTTAAAGGAATTCATTAAACAAAATAAAAATTTAACTTTTGTGTGTTTGGATGAGGTTACCGACCCAAGAAATATAGGGTCTCTTATTAGAAGTGCAGCATCATTTAATATAGATGGTATAATAATCAAAGAACGACATTTTCCTAAAAATAGCAAACTAATGTATAAATCAGCAAGTGGATGTATGGAGTATGTAAATATTTTTGAAGTATCAAATATAAATTCTACATTAAAAAATCTAAGAGAAAAAAATTTTTGGGTTTATGGTTTTGATTCAAAAGGTCAAAAAGATTTTACCGATATCAAATGGGAAGGAAACAATATTTTGTTGTTTGGCTCGGAAGGATTTGGGATGAGACAACACACTGGTAAATATACTGATTTTTTTGTCAAAATTGATATCAATCAAAACATTGAAAGTTTAAATATATCAAATAGTGCAGCAATTGTGTTTCATCACCTGAGTTATTTAAAAAAAAAGAGTTGATTATTATTCAAATAATTAATAATTATTGCGCATGCCCTTGTAGCTCAGTTGGTAGAGCAATTGATTTGTAATCAATAGGTCCGCGGTTCGAATCCGTGCGGGGGCACCATAACTATTATCACCAAGCTGTTAATTTCCAACACTCATCTACGTTTTCAATACGAACATAACAACCAAGAAAAGACATAATTTTAAATGCACAAAAACCTCCGACTAAAATAATTACTAACAAAATTATTGGATTAATTTTTTTCATTTATCTAGCTAGTTTCTTTTCTAATTTGCTCAATTTTAATTTTTTTTTGTAAGCCTCTATTTTTGTCGTAGAGAAGGTTAAACTTTATTTTATTGTTAGTTTTAACAGTGATTGATTTGGCATTTCTTACTTCTAAATTATCTGCTACAGCACTTATTGGTCTTTTTGATGGATTTAAATTTGTTATAACAATTTTTGTTTTATCATTAACAATTTTACCCTTCCATCTTCTTGGTCTAAAAGCACTTATTGGGGATATCGATAATTTTTTTGAATGAAGACTTAATATAGGTCCATGAACAGAAAGATTATAGGCTGTACTACCAGCAGGAGTAGACACTAATACACCGTCAGAAACTAGTTTTTTAATTATTTGTTTTGAACCTTGC
Source organism: uncultured Pelagibacteraceae bacterium (assembly GCA_902537905.1). Taxonomy (GTDB): domain Bacteria; phylum Pseudomonadota; class Alphaproteobacteria; order Pelagibacterales; family Pelagibacteraceae; genus Pelagibacter. Next base: position 6,946 of record CACBDD010000018.1, read on the forward strand.
TTAATAGATAATGAAGCTGCTTGTCTGCTCTGTCTTAATACCGAAACCTCATTAATTGCTATAGATTTTTTAATTTGATTATTTTTATTTCTAACTATCATTTCTAAAGGTGAAATAGTAACCATATTTGCTTTTGATAGGTTTTTAATAATATCTTTTGGAGAAAATTTATTCATTAGAAAACCATAATTACCAGAATTAATTCCATAGAAATTTTTATTTGAATTCTTATTTCTCTTTAGTGTTTGAAGCATAAATCCATCGCCTCCAATAACAATAATCAAATTATGTTTTTGAACATTACTAGATTGTATTTTTGTTAATAAAATTTTTTTTATACTAAAAGATTTTTTATTTTTATCAGAAATAATCTGAAGCTTACTCATTTAGTGGTGCCCTCGGCCAGACTCGAACTGGCACTCCGCAAGCGGCAAGGATTTTAAGTCCTTTGTGTCTACCAATTTCACCACGAGGGCATTAATGAATTTCATGAGTATTTATGCTAATATTTATATTTCAACAAGTTTAATAAGTAAAATTTTTTTATATTATCTCCATGGTTTCTAGTTTGTTTCTAGTTATCCTATAAAGTCCTGGATTGACTAAAAATATCTTGAATTTTTAAAGTTTTATTTGGGAGTATCTTTTTAATCTACTATTAAAGTATCTTTAGAACCACCACCTTGAGAGCTATTAACAATTGTACTTCCTTTTCTCAGAGCAACTCTTGTTAAGCCGCCTGTAGTAACATAACTATTTTTACCACTTAAAATAAATGGTCTTAAATCTAAATGACGTGGTTCAATATCACTATTTGTTATTGTTGGAGCAGTTGAAAGAATCTCTAAGGGTTGAGCAATAAATTCTCTAGGATTATGTTTTATTTTGTCTATAGTTTCGTTCTTCTCTTTTTGAGATGCTTTTGGTCCAATTAGTATTCCGTATCCTCCTGATGCATTTGCTGGTTTAACTACTAGTTTTGAAATATTATCAATTACATATTTTCTGTGCGTATCCTCATGACACAAAAAAGTTTCCACTTGATTTAATATTGGTTGTTCACCTAAATAATAGGTAATCATTTTATTTACGTAAGAATAAACAACTTTATCATCAGCAATACCAGTGCCAACAGCATTAACTATTCCAACATTTTTTTTTAGCCAACACTTAAAAAGACCTGGCACCCCAATAACAGACTCTTTAAAGAATGCCTTGGGATCTAAAAAATTATCATCCAGTCGTCTATATATACAATCAACTTTTAAAGGACCTTTTACAGTTTTCATGTACACATTATCATTTTCTACAAAAAGATCTTTGCCTTCTACTAATGCTATACCCATTTGCTCAGCCAAAAACTCATGTTCAAAATAAGCTGAATTGTAAACACCGGGTGTAAGCAAAACCATGTGTGGATTAGAAGTTTTTTTTGGAATACACTCTGTCATACAGTTGTAAAGTTTATTTGTGTATTGATGAATTGAAGCAACTTTATATCTAGTAAAAAGCTCTGGAAAGACATCTCGCATTACCATTCTATTTTCTAACATATAAGAAACACCTGACGGTACACGTAAATTGTCTTCTAAAACTAAATAATCACCATTCTTGTTTCTAATAAGATCTATACCTGAAATATTTGCCCAAGCTTTATATTTGGGAGAAAATCCTTCACACTCTTTAACGTAGTATGGAGATTTAAAAATTATCTCTTTCGGTATTATATTGTCTTTAAAAATTCTTTTTTGATTATACGTATCGTCTATAAATAAATTTAATGCTTTTGCTCTCTGTTTCAAACCTCTTGAAACTTTATTCCATTGAGATTTTGGTATTATTCTGGGAATTATGTCTAGTGGCCACTTCTTCTGTTCAGCTCTATTATTTGCAGCATAAACTCTAAAATTTATACCTCTAGCACTTATAGTGCTCTGACAGTTTTTTTCTATTTCTTGCAGTTTCTTTTTTCCGTGTCTCTCTAAAATATTAGAAATTATTGAGGCATGCTTTCTAAGCTTATTATCCTTAGTTATATAACCATCATATGCATCACCTGAATTGTAATTTTTCCAAAATTTAGAAACCATTATGTTATTTTTTAATAGTTAAAGGAAATAATCAAATGCATAATAGATATATCTGATATGATAATAATTAATTATAAAATAATGATTTTATTAAATAGTAGTAAATAATGACATATTGTGTTGGCATTAAAGCTAAGGACGGAATAATTATTGCATCAGATTCAAGAACTAATGCAGGTCTTGACAATGTTAATATATATTCAAAAATGTATACCTATGATGTTGGCGATAGAACTGTAATTATCGTTACATCTGGTAACCTTGGAACATCTCAAGCTGTATTTAAATCTATTGATACAGATTTAAAAAACACAACTGGTGTAATGAATTTAAATACTTGTAAAGATTTTGATCAAATTGCCTCCTACATAGGATCACTAAATATTAAACACTCGTCACCAAAAGGAATTAATACGGATACAGTATTATTAGGATCTACATTTATTCTTGGAGGTCAAATAAAAGGTCAACCTATGGAATTATATTTAATATATTCACAAGGAAATTACATAAAACCTGCTGACAGTAAGCCTTATCTAGTAATTGGCGAAGTTAAATATGGAAAACCAATTTTAGATAGAGTTATAAAACCAGATGTTTCTATCGGTGATGCATCAAGATGTGCATTAATATCAATGGACTCAACTTTAAAAAGTGATCTAACAGTAGGCCCTCCAATAGATTTTACAGTTTTAAGAAAAGATGAATATAAAATTGCATCTCAAAAATGTCTTAATCTTAATGATGAAGAATATTCTAAAGTTTGTAATCAATGGTCAGATGGAATATTTAAAATATTTGACTCTTTTCCAAGATTTGATTGGGAAAAATAAAATTTTTTTATTTTATCTCTCTGTGTCCAAGTCATGTCCAAGTTATCCCATATTATCCTATAACAATGTTTAATAAGCCTGAGGCGTGGCTAGTGATATCAAGATTTTTTATTTACCTTTTTTGATTACTGAGTGTACTAAATTTTTCCAACTATAATCCTCTGTTATTGAATTAACGACAACTATTCTACCTTTATCAAAATCAATCAATATAGCTTGTCCACCATAACCATTCATTCCCATCACGTTTCTTTTAGCCATTCCTGAATAACTCGTATGGAAAAAACCTGCATAACTTTTTGGATTACGGTTAGCTAATTTATCATCTTTATATTTGAGATTTTTTGAAATTCTTCTTTCATGAATACTCTTTAGATACTTTCCAACACATGTATCATTTTGCCAATCATCTAATATTGCTTTTGCAATACGCAGATAATCATACCTTGATGCTTGAAATGAATATCTGATAGGACCATCTTCATCCCTAACTTCATATTCTTTTTTAATTTTATTATTTCGATTTTCTTGTCTTATATTTTCATTATTATTTTTTTCAAACCAAACATCGTTTTCGATCTTTGCTTTCTCTTTAAAAACTTTGTCTAGTAAATCTTGAAAATTTCCATCTGATTTGTGCCACACATAATTAATTACCATGCTAGTTAACAAATTCGTATACTGATATTTACTTTTACTTTTTTTACTATTTTTAAACACTCCATCCTTCATATGAAATGCAATAGTGTTTTTGTTGCTATTAGTTGGGTATAAGCCACCTGTTTTAATATTGTGACCCGCATATTGATGATGGCCTGCTGCCATATTCAATAGGTCAATTAATTTTTGATCATAAAAAAGAGTATTTTCTAATAATGGCCAATCATTTAATCTATGATCAATACTACTTATATAACCTTCACAAATAGCATGACCAGTAACATATGAAACTAAGCTTTTTCCAACTGATGCACTTGTGTGCACTGTATTGTTGTCATATAAAATTCCAAAACGATCTAGTGGTGTAATTTCATCAATTGTAATTTTACCATCTTCATAAAGTAAGTAGCTTAACATAGAAGTTTTGTTCATAGCTTTTCTTACTTTTTTTAAAGTTTTATCATCATCAGATCTTAAACTGATTTCAAATTTATATGGATTATCTGATTTTGTTGACCCTGCTCTACTGTTATCACTTGCAACCTCTTGGCCTCTATAAAGATAATAAAGCGCTGTATCTTTATTTGGTTTTGAGAATTCAGGTATTTCGTTATATTTATAAAATTTTATTTTTAGATTATTTGTACCTTGAAATTTATGACATTCAAGCCAGAACCACTCGTTAGTTTTAACCTTTGGTTCATCAAAAAGACCAACCTTTGGTACTTTTAAACCATGTTTTTGAATTAATTTTTTGCATCCTGCTTTATGTTCAAAATTTAAATATTGAGTATGACCGTTGTCTAATAACCATTTTGTAAATTCGTTAATTTTTGAATCATTTGCAAATACGTTGCTGGACAAAAATACTAAACTAAAAATAATTAGTATGAGTTTTTTCATTTAACCTTTCCCTTTTTTAAATGGATCGTACAGTAGTTTTTTGTGATTATATTTATATTTTTTATTATTATAATGAAGGGAATTAACAACTAGTATTCTTGTATTTTCTACATCAATTAAAATCATATTCCCACCATAGCCACCCATACCAAATATAATTTTGTCTTTTAATCCTGGAAAATCCATATGAAATTGACCCCCGTATGATTTTGTACGATTAAATAAGGGCTCTTCTTTTTCTTTGCTTCCTTTTGGTATTCTTCTTTTATAAATTTCTTTTAAATATTTTCCAACACAAGTATCATTCTGATAATCATCCATTATAGCTTTTGCTATTCTAAGATAGTCAAATCGCGTTGCCATTATGTTAGGATGTCCATTTCCAAAATGTTCTTTAAGACTAGTGTAGCCATAACGAATGCTATTTTTGATCTTTATTTTATCGTTGAAAACTCTGCTATAAAATTTGTCATAATCTTCACCAATTTTAAATTTCATATAGTTTAAAATTAACTGAGTGACAAATCCATTGTAATTGTATCTTTCCTTAGATTTTTTTGTATTTTGGTTGTTAAAGTGATAGCGCATGGTTGTTGCAATATCTGCGTCTTCATATGGGCCTAATTTACTGGTACCATCTTCAAACTCGTCGATATATTTTTGATCACCAGTATTCATATTTAAAAAATTAATTAATTTTTGATCATGATAAAGAGAATCTTTTATTATAGGCCAGTCATTTACTCTAGCATCAACTCCATCAATATAACCCTCACATATTGCGTGACCAACTAAATAAGAAGTTACTGACTTACCCATTGACATTGAATAAAATTTTGTTTCATTATTCAAAAACTCTCCCAGTCTTTCTTTAGGAGAAAGTTCGTCAATTAATACTTCACCATCTTGATAATATAAATAACTAAGGATACCTTTGGTTTTCATTTGCTTTTTTACAGTTTTCGTTTGCTTTTTTATAAATTCGTCCTCAATTAAGTTGAATTTAAAATCGTAGGAACTATTTGTTGGTTTAAACTCTTTTAAATGTTGACTTCTATCTCTATATGAATATTTCCATAAATAATAAATCAGCGTATCTCTGTTTGGGTTTGAATGATAGGCAATATTAGTAGCTGATAATGCTTTATTTTTTATTTTGATATTTAGATTGTGAGATCCTTGCTCATTTAAATATTGATGATGTCCGTTTTCAGAAAGCCACTTATTAAAAAACCAATTTAAATTCTCAGCAAATAGATTGCTTGAAGTTAATAAGCTTAAAGTAATGATTAGTAATATTTTTTTCACTATATTAGCTTACATTTTTATCTATCTATGTCCAAGTCTGCACAAATTAATTTAGTCTTATTTTCTCATCTTAATTGAGGGTTAATTTAAATTTATGTGATTTTATAGGATGTTTGATACTACCAAAAACTGCTAGAGACTCATCAAAGAGTTAATCCCTCGCCTTTTAAGTCCTTTGTGTCTACCAATTTCACCACGAGGGCATTAATGAATTTCATGAGTGTTTACGCCAATGTTTATAAATGAACAAGGTTAATAAGTAAATTTTTTTTATTTTATCTCCTCATATCTTAGAGAAATCCTAGTCATCTATTTATAATTAAACATGAGTAATAAGTGTATTTATTAAAATTTGTGCATTATTCAATCAATTAATATTGAATTAAATGAATATTAATTTACTCTTAGATTTAATTTAAATGCATTTAAAAATAATAATTGAATATTTAAATGAAAAAAATATCAATAATTCTAACTTCTTTTAATAAACAAAAATACCTTAAAGATTCTATTAACTCTGTTTTAAATCAAAATTATAAATTTTTTGAACTAATAATAATTGATGACGCATCTACAGATGGAAGTCAAAGTATAATAAAAAAAATTTCTAAAAAAGATAAAAGAATTATTACTATTTTTAGAAAAAAAAATAGTGGGACAGCATCAGTTCCTCGAAATCAAGGAGCTAAAATTGCGAAATATGATTACCTTTGTTTCTTAGATGCAGATGATAAGTGGAAAAAAAATAAATTAAGCAGTCAAATAAATCAACTTAAAAAAAAAATAGTTTTTAACTTCACAGCTTGTGAATATATCAATGATAAAGATGAAAAACACTCAAGTTTTTTTTTAAATTATATAAGAATTAAACTTCAGAAGTTTTTTTTATCAAAGGGGTTAACTGGACTTTTTGCATACAATCCAATTATTTTATCATCAGTAATGATAGAAAAAAAAATATTTAAAAAATACTACTTTGATGAATCAAAAAGTACAATAGGAGTTGAAGATTTAGATTTGTGGTTGAAAATTTTATATTACCACCCCAGAAAATTTAGTTTTAATGAAAATAAACTAACTATTATAAGGAAACTTAACAAAAGTTTAAATAGAAATTATTCTCAAGCTTCATTAAGATCAACTTTTTGTGTTATAAAATTTTTCTTAGAAAAAAAAATTTTTAATAAAATTAATATTTTTTTAATAGGCATATTAATTAGAAGTCTAAAATTACTATATTTAGAATCAAAGAAAATCATAAAAAAAAAATTTTATATTACAACATCAGTCCTTGCTTTAACTTATATTAGTATTTTTTACACTCCATTATTTTGGTACATTGGAAATAAATTAATATCTTATGACTATGGTCCAATTAATTCAAAAAATCTCGTTATAATGACTGGTAATGGTGATGCAGAATATATTAATACAAGTTATCAAAAAAGATATTTGGATGCTCGTCAAATTATTAAGAAAAATAATATTAAAAAGATTTTTATCTTAGGTCGATTACAAGAAATTGAAGAAAGCACAATATTAAAATCATTATTTGTAATGGATGGATATAATCCAAATGACATTATGGTTGTAATTCAAAAATATCAAAATACTAAAGAAAATATAAATTATTTAGAAGAAATTATAAAAAAAAATAATATAAATAATATAAATTTTCTCACATCTCCATATCATACCAAGAGAGCAAAATTATTATGGGAAAAACAAACAAACAACATAGACGTAAAAATTATTGAAAATATTGAAAATCCAACAAAAAAAATTGATTATAACTACAACTTTAGTCAAATAAAATTAATCAGTTATGAATTAATTGCTCTACTGTACAACAAAATAAGAGGTTGGACTTAAACTAATAATTTTATTCTTTTTCGGCTATAAAAACTAATTTTGGATTTAGCCAACCAAAAAATTTGTAAACTATTTTTGTGTTTAAAAAAGTACTAATTAAATTTAAAATTTTTGAATTTGGTCCAACAACTATACCGCTGTAAGTGAATTTAACAGGTTTAAAATTATTTTTTTTTAAAATTTTATAATATTGATTTTTCGTTCCAACTTTAAGCAATCCTCTTTCAATAGGATCAATTAAATGCATTATCCATATTAAAGGATTTAATTTATTTGGTTCATAAACAATTAATTTGCCATTTTTTTTTAAAACTCTTTTTATTTCTGAAAAATTTTGATTTATATTTTCTAAATGATGAATAACATCGAACATAAGTATTAAATCAAAGGTGTTGTCTGAATAAGGTAAAATGTTGTTATCTACATGCTGGGGATAAAAGTTTTTAATATCTAAATCTTTTTTCATTTTATTACACTGGTCAATAAAGCTTTCACTTATATCAATTGCATGAACCTCATTTTTAGTCATATTTGATAATTTAATAGAAAAAGTTCCAGGTCCACATCCATAATCAAGGATCTTATGATTTTCTTTTATATATCCTTCAACAAATTGATCAAAATATTTAATTATATTTTTTTTTTTTAGAAGTTTATTTACGTTAAACCTTGTATCTTTAGTAAAGAATGTAAAATTTTTATCCTCATTCATTAGATTGTTATAAAATTTT
>CACBDD010000019.1 GCA_902537905.1 uncultured Pelagibacteraceae bacterium
AGGCAATAGCTTTAACAGTTTTTAAATTAACATTTCCTGAAGCCTCAGTTTCGTAAAATTTTTTTGCAATTTTAACTGCATTTCTTAAATTTTTGATATTCATATTATCTAGTAAAACAGTATTAAACTTCAATCCTAGAATTGATCTAAGTTGATCAATTGTATCAACTTCTACTGTAATTTTTTTTCCTTTTTTATTTTTAATTGCCTTAATAACTAAAGCTTTTAAATCTGAGCTTGCAATGTGATTGTCTTTTATAAGATATTCATCACTTAAATTAAATCTATGGTTTGTGCCACCACCTAATTTCACAGCATACTTTTGGATCACCCTAAGGTTTGGAATTGTTTTTCTTGTACAACAAATTTTTGAGTTTTTTCCAGCTAATCTAACAAATTCATTCGTCTTAGTTGCTATTCCAGAAATATGAGACAAAAAGTTTAGAGCAACTCTTTCAGCAATTAAAATATTTTTTGCCTTACCTTTTATCAAAGCAACTAAAGAACCTTTTTTAATCCTCGAACCATCTTTTTTTTTGACAATAAATTTTATTTTATTATCGATTAATGAAAATGTTTGCTTAGCAAACAATAATCCAGCAACAACTGCATTTTGATTTGATATTAATTTAACGGTTACAATTTTATCATTATTAATTAATGCTGAAGTGACATCTCCTGAGGGATAAAGATCTTCGTTTAGAGCTAACTTAACAGTACTTTTTATAAATTCTTTACTTAATTTAATTTTTGACACTTAATTATCGGCCAATAGCTGCCATTCTCTCTACAGATATTCTTGCTTTTTCAATTGTTTCTTTATCCATTATAATTTCACCAGTTTCGTTTTCCAAACAATCTAAAATTTTAGGTAAAGTAATCTTTTTCATATACGGACATATATTGCATGGTTTAATAAAGTCTACATTTGGGTTTTCTATTTGAATATTGTCACTCATTGAGCACTCAGTAACCATCATTACTTTTTTTGGTTGATTATCTTTTACATATTTTATCATTCCAGAAGTAGAACCTGCAAAATCGCTCGCTTCAATTACATCAGGTGGACACTCTGGATGAGCAATAATTTTTATTCCAGGATTGTTTTTTCTAATATCTTCAATTTCTTTTTTATTAAATTGATCGTGTACTATACAAATTCCTTTCCAAGATATAATTTCTACATCAGTTTGAGATGCAACATACTTTGCAAGGTAATCGTCAGGTAAAAATATAACTTTTTTTACTCCAAGAGATTTAACAATTTTGACTGCGTTTGCTGATGTACAACAAACATCTGTTTCAGCTTTTACTTCAGCTGAGGTATTTACGTATGATACTACTGGAACACCTGGGTATTTCTCTTTTAGTAATCTCACATCTTTACCAGTAATTGAGGATGACAAAGAACAACCCGCTTCCATATCAGGTAAAATTACTTTTTTATTTGGGCTCATTAATTTTGCAGTTTCAGCCATAAAGTGAACTCCTGCCATTAGAATTATATCTGCTGAAGTTTTTGAGGCTTCTATAGCTAGCGCAAGTGAGTCCGCAGAGAAATCAGCAACACCATGATAAATTTCTGGTGTTTGATAGTTGTGAGCTAAAATTACTGCATTCTTTTCTTTTTTTAATTTATTGATTTTATGTATGTATGGTGCATGCACTGACCATTCTATCTCAGGCATCACCTTTGAAATTTTTTGGTAAATAGGATCTGTTGCTTGACGAACTTCTTGTGTAAATTCCATGGAGTTTTTTACCAATTTGAAACATACTTGTCATTCATTTATTATGAGACATATCGCGGTCGTGCTGAAATTGGTAGACAGGCACGGTTGAGGGCCGTGTGGACCTAGTCCATGAGAGTTCGAGTCTCTCCGACCGCACCAAATTTAAATTTTTATTGGAATTTTGATTAAAAGTTGCTGGTAAAAAAAATCAATTTCTACTAATTAATATATTTTCAATAAATAAATAATCCAACGAACCTTCTGAAAATGAAGTTAAAGCATCAGATGGTGTCTCTACTATTGGTTCACCCGGTCTATTAAATGAAGTGTTAAGAAGAATTGGTACACCAATTTTTTCATTAACTTTTTTAAGCAAATTATATAAAACTATATTTTCTACTTTTTTAACTGTTTGCAATCTAGCAGTTCTGTCAATATGAGTTATTGCTGGTAATTTTTTTGAGATTACTTTTACATTCCTCATCATTACTGGAGAGCTACAATCTTTAGGATCAACATCAAAATATTTATATGCCTCTTCTTCAATAACAACTGGAGCATATGGTCTATACCTATCTCTAAGTTTCATATAATGATCTAATACATGTTTTGTTGATGAACTTGTGGGGTTTGCTAAAATACTTCTGTTTCCAAGTGCTCTAGGGCCAAATTCGCTTTTGCCTTGAAACCAGCCCAATACTTTGTTTTTTGAAATTAATTCCGCAGCAACATTTATTTTTTCCTCAAAAGTTAAAATCTTATATTTGAGTTGATAATTTTTTAGACTTTTAATTATTTCGTTTTCTTTGTAAACTTTTCCGTAATAATCGGTTATTGGAGACGATTTCCTTTTAGTTCCAATTTGTAGACTAGCAGCAATACCTGCTCCAATAGCAGTTCCATTATCTTCAACTGAACCATTTAAAATAAGATTTCTAAACAAGTTACTGTTTTTAATTTTTTCATTTACAACTACATTTAAAGCAACACCACCTGATAGATAAAGTGTATCTGTCTGAAATTTATCTTTTAATATTTTAAGTAATTTTAAAATTACTTCTTCTGTTTCTAATTGTACTCTATAAGCGATATCTTGATGATGTTTACTATAAGTTAAATCTTCACCAAATATATTTGGTTTTTTAAAGTTTTGACTAATAAGATCGTAATTAATATTTAATTTTCCATCATCAGAAATTGATAGAATACTTTCTTTCAATAATTCATCATTTTTACCAAAAGCCGCTAGTCCCATTACTTTACCAGCTTGATCTAGTGATCCACAGCAATACAATGATGCCCATTCCCAATAATGCCCAATACTTTGAAAAAAAGAATTTTGTTTAAAATTATCATTTTTTGAAGACAATAAATTTGAGGAACTAAAACGGTAAATTAATTTACTGTCGTTTCCGTCAAACCAATATGCTGATATAACTTCTCTTCCTGAAAAATCTTCATAATTTATTACTTTTGCACTTAATTTCTCTTTAATATTAAATTTTTTTCTATCTTTTTCTGATGATCCACTTCCATCAATTACTAGGACTATTCCACTTTTTAACTTTCCATAATGCGCAATATATTCCATGTGTGAATAATGATGAGGAACATAATATGTTTGCATATAGTTTTCAGGCTTTCCACCAATCATTTCAAACAAAAAAGCGTCATCGATTATATTTAAATTTTTATGAGTAGAAATTCCAATAGTTTTAATATCTTTGTAATCAAATCCTGATGATTTTAAACAATATTGGACACACTTTTTCATTAATTCTTTCTCTCTATCTAAAAATAAATGTTTCCTTTTTCTTCTAGAAATTCTCTCTGCTTGGATCGCAATTTTTACTTCTCCATCACAAATTAATGCAACGCTACCATTGTGTGCGATACTTATACCTAAAGCAACATTCATTATTTTGACAAGTTAAGTTTTGAAATAAGTTGATCTAAATTATCTCTTGCAAGGATTTTACTTTTAAACATTAGCATACTCCTTTTAATAATCATCCACCCTAGATTTTCGGTTTCTCTATTAATAATTAATTTTCTAGTTTTTTTAATATTTGATATAGCTATTTTTTCTGCTTCATCATGTTTACCTTTTAATAACTTAAATTGGCAATAAGATACATGTATTAATAGCTGATCTTCTTTTTTAACAAAATTCAGAATTTTATTTAAATTGTATTTAGAAAAAAAATAATCAGCTAGCATTTCTATATTTTGATTTTTTCTTTCTATTTTCAATAAATATACAAAAATTTCTCCAAACTTTTCAAAATTTTGTTTTTTAATTTGATCTGTACAAAAATTACACCAAGAGAAAATATAAACATCAAGTATTCGTTTAGTATCAATTGAATTTTTAACAATAAATTTTTCTAATTTTTCTTTGGACTGTATCCAGTCTCCATTTTTAATTTTATTGTTAATACCTTGAAATTCAGGATTTAATTGTATGGCTTTTTGAAAATGAAACTCAGACTCATCTTTTTTATGTAATGCTTTTAAAGCTAATCCCAAATTATTATGGGCGTTAATAAAATTTGGTTCTAAGGATATAGCTTTTTTAAAATTTTCCTCTGCCTCTTCCATTTTATTTATATCTAATAAAGCCACACCTAAATTATTATAAGCCTGACAGTAATTTGGATTAATACCAACAGTTTTTTTATAATTAAGTATAGCTTCCTTTAAATTACCTTTTCTATAATGAACCAAACCTAAAAAAAAATTAATTTCATAAGAATTAGGAAAATTTGTTAAGGCTTTCTTAATTATTACGATAGCCTCATTTAAATTTCCTGTGCTAATAAAAAGATTTAAAAAATCTTTTATATAAATTTCTTTATTTGAATTTATCTCGGTAGCTTTTTTAAAATAATAGAGAGCTTTATTTTTATTTTTTTTTGATAATTCAATGTGTCCTAAATAATAAATTGCATCAGAATAATTTGGATTTTCTTTTGATACCTTTAGATATAATTTCTCCGCAACTAAAATTTCACCTTTTTTGTGATGTTCTATTGCTTTATTAAGTATATCCATTGATTTAAGTTTAACTAATCCAATCAGGTTTTTTTATACTTATCAAAGCTTGTTTAGTTTTAAATTCAAGATTTTCGTCAAAGTTTTCATCTAAATATTTAATTAAAGCAAAGGGGTAATCATTATCTATTAACACTTTACCTATTTCATTTTCATTATTAAAAATACTTTCTCCTTGATTTAATTTTCCATTTATTATGTTTATAGGCATCAATCTTTTTGAAAGTTTGTTTTTTAATTTAATTCTAGCCGTGTTTTCTTGACCTACATAACAACCTTTTTTGAAATCAATTCCATTTAGTTCTTCAAAATTACACTCAATACCAAATAATTTGTCTTGCAATTTATTCAAATCTTTTGGAACTATTCCTAGTTTATGACTAAAAGAGTAGTATTCATTTATATCCGCATCATGAAGATCTAGTTTTTTCAAGGATAAATAAAGTTTTTCTAAATTAATAATTAATCTTGCTCCCAATTGTCCGTTTCTTGGATCTAAAAAAATAGGATCTTCTCTATATTTAATAGTAAATCCTAGTTGATCTTTTGATTCATCAAATTTTAAAAATTTTTCATGAGAAAAAGCTGCCACAACAAATTCATTACTTAGATTAAGTATTTCAACTTTTGACCTTAGCTTATAAAGAGATAATTGTTTAAATAATCCATCTGCTTGATACTTTTCACAATCTAAAAGATATCCTGATTTATGTTTTACAATCATAAATTCATATAAAAATTTTCCTTGTGGAGTTAACAAAGACGTAAAACAACTATTATCTTCACTTACTTTATTAATATCGTTACTAATAAGATTTTGCATAAAATCTTTTGAGTCTTCTCCATTTATATAAAGAATTGATCTATCTTCTAAAATGTAAACATTTTTATTATTCATAATTGATTAATTATACTATGTAATATAATAACAATTTCTCAAAATGTTAGATCTTATAATTAAAAACGGACAATGTTACATCGATGGTGAGTTAAAAGATGTTGACGTTGCAATAAAAGATAGAAAAATTCAAAAGATTGGCCAAATTTCTGATGAAGCAAAATATACAATCAATGCAGAAGATCAAACAGTTTTACCTGGTTGTATAGATACTCAAACACATTTCAGAGAACCTGGATCAACTGATACTGAAGATCTTCATTCAGGAAGTAGAGCAGCAATAGCAGGCGGTATTACAAGTGTGTTTGAAATGCCCAATACTAATCCTCCAACTTCGAATATGAAAGAGTTTCAAAGAAAATTAGATCTCGCTAAAAATAGAATGTATTGCAATTACGCTTTTTACTTTGGCGCAACAGCTGACAATGCAGACGATTTAGCAAGTCTTGAGGGTTTAGAAGGTTGTTGTGGTATTAAACTTTTTGCAGGATCTTCAACTGGTAATTTATTAGTTGCTGAAGAAGACGATATAGATAAGGTTTTTCAAAATGCTTCAAAAGTAGTAGCGGTTCATTCTGAAGATGAGGCAATTTTAAAAGTAAACAAGAAATTAATAAAAGAGGGCGATGTTCATACTCATCCAATATGGAGAAGTGCAGAATGTGCAATAGCATCTACTAGAAGAATTGTTCGAATTGCAGAAAAGCACAATAAAAAAGCTCATGTACTTCATATTACAACAAAAGAAGAAATAGATTTTTTATCTCAACATAAAGGAAACATTACATTTGAGATTACTCCTCAGCATTTAACTCTTTATGCTCCAGACTGTTATGACAAGCTTGGCACTTATGCTCAGATGAACCCACCACTAAGAGACAAATCTCATTATGATAGATTGTGGTATGGAGTAAGAAACAACTTCAACGATACTATTGGTTCTGATCACGCCCCTCATTTAAAAGAGAACAAAGATAAGGTATATCCAAATACTCCTTCAGGGATGCCAGGTGTTCAAACTTTAATGCCAGTCATGTTAAATCATATTAACTATGGTAAGCTTACTTTAAATCAATTAATGAATTTTGTTTGTGAAAATCCAGTTAAAATTTTTGGAATAAAAAACAAGGGGTTTATCAAAGAAGGCTATGATGCCGATTTTACAATTGTTGATATGAATAAAATAATTGAAATTAAAAATGAAAATATTGAGAGTAAATGCAAATGGTCTCCATTTAATGGATTTAAATTCAAAGGAACACCAACCCATACAATCATTGCAGGAAAAATTAAAATGCAAGATGGAAAAATTTTAGGTGATCCTGATGGAACACCTTTGCAGTTTAGCTAAGTTTTCCAGTAAAACTATTTACCAAAATTATACCTATCACGATCAAGAATAATCCGAATATTGCTTGCCAAGCCAAAGTTTGTTTAAAAAATATATATCCAAGAATTGCAATCGTAAAAATTCCAAGTCCACTCCATGTTGCGTACATAATCGCGATAGGAATCTTGTCTGCTACAAAAGTTAAAAGATAAAAAGCACAAAGATAAAAGAATGCAAGAGCAGCTGTTGGGATTAGTTTTGTAAAATTTTGAGTTACAGGTAACAACATTGTACCAGCAACTTCAAAAAATACTGCACCTGCAAGAAATAGATATGTTTTAACCATTGTTTAAAATTTTATGTTGTATCAAATCTTCTTTTATTTCTGTTAAAATTGCTGGATCATCGATTGTTGGTGGGATTTTATATTCTACACCATCCGCAATTTTTCTTATAGTTCCTCTTAAAATTTTTCCTGATCTTGTTTTTGGTAATCTTTTAATAACAATTACAACTTTAAATGCAGCAACTGGTCCAATTTTATCCCTAACCATTTGCACACATTCTTTAGATATAGTGTCATTATCTTTATCAACGCCAGATTTTAAAACTACTAAGCCAATAGGTAATTGGCCTTTTAATTTATCTGCAATTCCAAGCACCGCACATTCCGCAACTGATTGATTTTCTGATAAAACTTCCTCAATTGCTCCTGTAGATAATCTATGACCTGCAACATTGATAATGTCATCAGTTCTAGACATGATCCAAATATAACCATCTTCATCAATGTGACCTGCATCATATGTTTGATAATAGCCTTCATAATTAGTCATGTAGTTTTCTTTATATCTTTGATCAGCATTCCAAAGAGTAGGGAACGTTCCAGGAGGCAAAGGTAGTTTTACAACAATATCTCCCATTTCATTTGGTTTAGCTAAAGATTGGTCTGGTTTAATGATTTTAACATCGTATCCAGGGACAGCCTTACAAGCTGAGCCATATTTGGTCTCCATCATTTCAATACCGGTACAATTTGAGCTGATTGCCCAACTTGTCTCGGTTTGCCACCAATGATCTATTACGGGGACTTTAAGTAAATTCTCAGCCCACTTGATTGTATCTGGGTCTGCTCTTTCTCCAGCTAGAAATAAGCTTTCAAAACTAGATAAATCATATTTTGAGAAAAATTTACCTTCAGGGTCCTCCTTCTTGATAGCTCTAAATGCAGTTGGTGCAGTGAATAATGATTTTACTTTATACTCTGAGATGATTTTCCAGAAAGCCCCAGCATCTGGAGTTCCAACAGGCTTACCTTCAAACAAAACTGTTGTACATCCTTTGAATAATGGAGCATAAACAATATAAGAGTGTCCAACAATCCAACCAATGTCACTCGCAGACCACCAAATATCGTCTACATCTATATTATAGATATTTTTCATAGTCCATTTGAGAGCAACAATATGACCTCCAATGTCCCTTACAATACCTTTGGGAGTTCCAGTTGTGCCTGATGTATATAAAATATAAGCAAACTCATTCGATTTCATCTCAGTACAGTCAGCATCTTTGGCATTGGAGAGTGCTTCATCCCAGCTAACTTCATTTGGAGCATTTAATTTAACCTCGTGACCAGGTCTTTGAAACAAAATAATCTTTTCAATTTTATGATTGGCTATGTTAATAGCTTCATCAACAAGTGGCTTGTACTCAACAGTTCTCCCAGGCTCAAAACCACACGATGCAGTCACTAATATTTTTGCTTTACTGTCATCAATTCTGCTAGCAAGTTCGTTTGAGGCAAATCCGCCAAATACTACCGAATGAATTGCACCAATTCTAGCACAAGCAAGCATAGCAATCACCGCTTCTGGGATCATTGGCATATAAATTATCACTCTATCTCCCTTATTGGCGCCTTGAGCTTTCAATGCTCCCGCAAATTTTGAAACTATCGACCTTAATTGCTCATAAGTGTACTTACTTTTGTTTCCTGTAATAGGACTATCGTAAATTAATGCAGTTTTTTGACCTCTTCCTTGGTCAATATGAATGTCTAAAGCATTATAACAGGTGTTAGTCACACCATCCTCGAACCATTTATAGAAAGGAGGATTAGTTTTATTTAAAACTTTAGTTGGTTTTTTAAACCAAAAGATGTCTTGACTTGCTTCTTGCCAAAATCTTTCAGGATTTTTTATAGATTTTTCATAAATAGTTTGAAATTTTTCTGACATTAAAATTTGATTCGATTATTGTTTTTTTTTTGGTTTTTAACTTATAAATTGTATTTAATTTTAAAAATTCAATAAAATCAATGTAAATTAACGACAATTAAGTCTTCATAAAACTAATTTAATTTGTTATTTAACCCCAACTTTGGCTTAGGGTTACTTAAGTCTAGTTTATATAAACTAATAAATAAAAACTAACGAAGAGGGAGTTTTTTATGAAAAAACTTAAATTGTTTGCTTTAGCAGCTATGACCTTGATCGGTTTTTCAGGTATAGCTATTGCAGCAGACGCAACGATGTTGATGCAAGATGACTTCGTAGGAATTTCATTCTGGGTTATCTCTATGGGAATGTTAGCAGCTACTGCTTTCTTTTTCATGGAAGCAGGAAATGTCGCATCAGGCTGGAGAACATCAGTTATTGTTGCTGGTCTAGTAACTGGTATTGCATTCATACACTACATGTACATGAGAGAAGTATGGGTTAGTACTGGAGACTCGCCAACTGTTTACAGATACATTGACTGGTTAATCACTGTGCCTTTACAGATGGTAGAATTCTATTTAATTCTAGCAGCGATCGGTAAAGCAAACTCTGGAATGTTCTGGAGATTGTTAATCGGTTCACTAGTAATGCTTATCGGTGGTTACTTAGGTGAAGCAGGATATATTAATGCTACACTTGGTTTCATCATCGGAATGGCAGGTTGGGTATACATTCTTTATGAAGTATTCTCAGGTGAAGCTGGTAAAGCTGCAGCGAAGAGTGGTAACAAAGCTCTTGTAACTGCGTTCGGAGCAATGAGAATGATTGTTACAGTAGGTTGGGCTATTTACCCATTAGGTTATGTATTTGGTTACCTAACTGGTGGTGTAGATGCTAATTCACTTAACGTTGTTTATAACTTAGCTGACTTCATTAACAAAATTGCATTCGGTCTAGTAATCTGGGCTGCGGCAACTAGTTCTGCAGGAAAAAGAGCTAAGTAATAATTTTACTTAAAATTTAAAAAGGGCAGGTACATTTTTGTACTTGCCCTTTTTTTTGTCTTTTATAAAATTATGTATAATCACTATACATAACTTTTTTTATGGACGTAAAATTAGAAAAATGGCACCGATGCAAAGTTGATATTGAAGTTCTTAAAGAGCTTTCAAAAAAATCTGACATCAAAGGGCTCCAACATGTTTCAGTTTTTTTTGGATTGTTATTGGTAACAGGAATTTTGGCATACGTAACTTGGGGCACATGGTGGTCTGTTTTTTGGTTTTTGGTTTATGGAAACATTTATGGTTTCTCAAATCCATTGTGGCATGAAACAGGTCACAAAACTGCTTTTCAATCAAAATCTTTAAACGAATTTTTTTACTATATATCTTCATACCTTTCTAATTTTGAACCTTTAAGATGGCGATACACACATTTTGTTCATCATGGAAATACATATTCAACAGAAAATCCATTTGATCATGAAATTGAATATGGAAATAACTTTAAAGAAACACCAAAAAATTTATTAATGAATTTAATTCCTTTTATGGAACTTGTTTATTTTAAAAAAAGTATAGCTTACGAAATTATTCAACATGCATTAGGCATAAAAACAAAAGTAATGCAAGACTGCATTCCTGAAAATGCACAACCAAAAGTTATTTTTAATTCAAGAATTTTTGTTGCAATTTGGATTGCAATTATTTTGTGGTCTTTAATCACACTATCTTGGTTACCTGTTTTATTTTTTTTATTACCAAAATTTTATGGAAGAACTTTACATAAACTTGTTTCTTTTACTCAACACGCAGGTTTAGCAAGAGATATTAAAGATCATAGATACACTACGAGAGAAATGTATTTAAACCCTATTTTAAGCTTTTTATATTGGAAAATGGAATACCATGTAACTCATCACATGTTCCCAACAGTTCCATCTTATAACTTAGATAAACTTCATCATCATATTAAAGATCAATTACCTAAAACAAATGATGGTTTAATTGATGCCTACAAAGAAATTTTACCAGCTATAATGAAACAAACAGAGGACTCTAGCTACTTTTTTAAAAAGGAAGTACCAGAACCTCAAAATGCATAAAACTGACAAGTTTGTTTTTACTTACTTGCTCAATTTAGATAAGAACCTATATATAACGCATGGCAAAAATTACCTACTACACACATGATAGTAAAACTCATACTATTGATGTTCAAAATGGACTAACTGTAATGGAAGGCGCAGTTCAAAATGATATTCCAGGTATAGATGCTGATTGTGGAGGTGGAATGGCATGTGCTACTTGTCATGTATACGTAAAAGAAGATTGGTTAGTTAAACTACCAACTAAAGAAGACGGTGAAGAGGATATGTTAGACATGGCATATGAACCAAAACAAAATAGTAGATTAAGTTGCCAACTAATTGTGTCAGACGAATTAGATGGTTTGGAAGTAACCATTCCAGAAAAGCAAGCTTAGATGAATAAAACAGATGTGTTAATTATTGGAGCGGGACCAACTGGTTTGTTTAGTGCTCATCAACTTGGAATCATAGGACTTCAATGTGAAATAGTTGATAATCTAGATAAGGCAGGCGGACAGTGTATAGAACTTTATCCTGATAAACCTATTTATGATATTCCTGCTGTTCCTGAATGCACTGGAGAAGAATTAACAAACAATCTCCTTGAACAAATAAAACCTTTTAATGTGAAATTCCATTTAAATGAAAGAGTAGAGGAATTAAAAAAAGTTGAAAAGCGATGGCATGTTAAAACTAGTGGAAATCAAAAATTTGATGTAGCAGCAATTATTATTGCTGGAGGAGTTGGGTCTTTTGAACCTAGAAAATTTCCAGTAAAGGAATGTGAAAAATTTGAAGGTTCCTCATTATTCTACTCAATAAAAGATAAAACAATTTTTAATGATAAAACCATTTCAATTTTTGGTGGAGGAGACTCGGCTTTAGATTGGGCAATCGAATTATCAAATACATCTAAAGTAAATTTAATACACAGACGTGAAGGATTTAGTGGAGCTGAATCTAGTGTGCAAAAAGTAAAAGAATTAAATGATCAGGGAAAATTAAATTTATACACCAAATATCAAATGGAGTCTGTTATTGGTGATAATCAAATTGGTTCAGTAAAAATTAAACACGATGAGGGGGAAACGAAAAAATTACAATCCGATTATGTTCTCGGTTTTTTTGGGTTGATTATGCAACTTGGTCCCATTTTAAAGTGGGGATTAAATATCAATAAAAAAACAGTCGAAGTTAACACTGAAAACTTTGAGACTAATGTTGATGGTATTTTTGCAATCGGAGATATTTGTTCTTATCCAGGTAAATTAAAATTAATTCTTTCAGGTTTTCATGAAGGGGCATTAGCTGCAAGAGGTTGCTTTAAATATGCAAGACCTGATGAAAAATTAAGATTTGAGTTCACCACAACATCTAAAGCTGCGCAAGAGAGACTTGGTGTAAAAAAATGATAGAATTATTTTCAGCTAATACTCCAAATGGTTGGAAGATCAGTATTATGCTGGAAGAAATTGGTTATGAATACAAAGTAACTAAAATTGATTTAGGAAAAGATGAACAATTTAATCCAGACTTTTTAAAAAAAAGTCCTTTTGGAAAAATTCCTGTAATCACTGATCATGAAAACAATAAAAGTGTTTTCGAGTCTGGTGCAATATTAATGTATTTAGGTGAAAAAAGTGGAAAATTTTATGATGAAAAAAATCGATTAGTAATTAATCAATG
>CACBDD010000020.1 GCA_902537905.1 uncultured Pelagibacteraceae bacterium
CCATGAGATCTTACTGCCTCAATTTTTAAAACCAGATCACAATCTGGTATCACTGGATTTCTAAATCTTGCCTTCTCGACACCCATTAAAAACACTAATTTATTCTCATAAGTAGATTTATCTAAACCATGAGCAGTCAATGCAGCAGCTGCCTGACCGAATGACTCAACTATTAAAACACCAGGCATAACTGGGTTATCAGGAAAATGACCTTGTACAAAAAAACTATTTTTTTTAACTTTTACTAATGCTGTTGCAGAACTTAGTTTTTTAATGTCATATAATTCATCAATTAGTAACATTGGTTCTCTATGTGGTAATAATTTTGCTATTTCTTCTTTATCTAATCTAATCATTTTTTATATTTTTATTCAAAAATTGAATTAATGAGTCAGTTTTATCATATTTAGAGTTAGCTATTAAAATATTTTTTTTTTCGAGTATAATTTGAATTGAATTAATCTCCATAAATTTTTCAATAAATGGTGTGATTTTAACAAAAAATTCATTCAATTCTTTGTTTTTAAAGTCATTGTATTCTTTAAATTTAGTATCTTTCTTTTTTCGATAAATAATTATTTTATCTTTTAAATCTGAAATTTTTTTATTTAATTCTTCTTCAGTTATAATATTTTTAATTTTATTTATTTCATCTTCAATTTTTTTTAATTCTTTCTCATCTTTTTCTATATCTGATAGATTATTTGAATTAATTTTTTTTAATTTATTAACAATTTTTTTTCCATATTCAGAATTATTAAGTAGACTATCAGCATCGACAAAATAGACTCCATTTTCAGCATATGATAAGTTTGAAGAAACTAGTATAATTATAATACAAATAATTCTTTTCATTAAAAAATTAAAAACTTGTACCTATATTAAATCTAAAAGTTTCGGTTTTATCACTGTCTGCTTTTGTGACTGGTAAAGCTAATGTAAAATTCAATGGACCAACAGGGGTAAGCCAATCTACAGCTACACCTGTTGCAGATCTTATCTCACTTCCTTCATCATCACCGTCAAAATAATCAACACCCCATACATTGCCGGCATCAAAAAAAACAAGGAAATCAATATTTTCAGAATTTTCAAGAATTTGAGGTATAGATGATGTAAAGTTAATCGTAGCTGCGTAATTACCACCAATAAAATCGTTTCCATCTTTGGGTCCTACTTTGCCGATCTCGAAACCTCTTAATCTATTTGAAGGTATATTTATCCTTTCAGATAATTTTATATTTTCATCTTTTAATGAAGTTGAAGATCTAAGAAATATCGATGCAGATGATATATTATTTTCAAATAGTTCAGTAAAATATTTGAATACATAAGTATTTTGCAAAGTTGCAGTTTCACTAACTAATGGCAAGTCAACAAAATACTGACTTCTAAAACCTTCGGATGCCTGGTATTTTTGATTTCTATTGTCTAAATCGAAGTCTAAATTTAAAAAACTATCCCAATAATTACCTTCCTGCGTCTTTTGCCTAGCAGAAGCATTACTATCGGTATCAATTTTTTCATAATAATTTGAATTTCCTACACCAATATCAAAGTTGTTTAAAAACTCAAAACTCGTTCCAAAAGAAAAACCAGTTTTGCTTGTTTTATAACCGAAATCTTTTAATCTATCAGTTTCAATAGACGATGCTGAGAAACGAATTAGTTTATCTGTATTTCTAAAATTTGGATTTATAACAGTGAACTCACCTTTTAAACTTTCTTCTGATAAAGAAACATTTGTTGATAAATTTATTCCACTACCAAGATAATTGTTTTCTTTTACTCCAAAAGCAATACTACTACCTGAAGTTCCAACACCAGCTCCAGCAGTTATTTCTCCCGTTGCTTTTTCGTCAACAGTAACATTTATAATTTTAGTATTTGGAACTTTCCCTTCTATAACTTCAGATTTTACTTCTTTAAAAAAATTTAAACTTTTAATATTATTAATTGATTTATTGGCTAAAATTTCATTAAACGGATCGCCTTCATCTAATTCAAGTTGATTTCTTATGACTGATTCTTTTGTGATATTATTACCAAGAATATTTATTCTTTCTACATATCTGGTTTCAATTTCCTTTATTATGAATTTTAAATTTATTTTTTGTTCAACTATATCCTCTTCAACCTTAGAAGAAACTGATTGATATTGTTCTAGCAAGGTAACTTTATCTAATTCTTCTAAAATTTCTTCAATAATATCAACGGAATAAGTTTTACCTTTAAGTTTGCTTAAAAAATCATTAATTTCCTCAAAGTTCTCTCTATCAAAATCATTAGGTAAATCTATTGAAAGATCATTAAAATAAAATTTCTCATTAGCTTTAATATTATAAATTAACTCAAAATCGTTTTTATTAACTAATTTTGCAAATGAAGAATCAATTATTACATCGTAATAACCTTTATTTAAATAAAAGTTTTTTAATAATCTTTTATCAAGAGAAATAATGTTTTCATTAACAAATTTTTTATTAGTTATAAATTTCCAAAATTTATTTTCCTCACTTACTATTATACTTTTTAGCTTTTTATCTTTAAATTTTTTATCTCCAATAAAAGAAATTTTTTTAATTTTTGCTTTATCTCCAACTTTGATTTCATATGTTAAATTAATTTTGTTATCATCTAATTTCTCTGTAAAAATATTAATTTCTGGAAAATAGTATCCTAATTCTTTTAATAGAGATTGTATCCTCGCTTTGTCTTTATTTAAAATAAACTCATCATAAGAAGATCTTGATTTTAAAATTGTATTATTTGAAATTAAATCTTTTATTTTTTTAGCCTTAATACCCTCATATTTTATATTTTGTATTATTGGATTTTCTGTAACATTTATTAATAAAATATTTTTTTCAATCTTTAAAGAAACGTCTTTAAAAAAATTTGTATTGTATAAATTCTTTAAAACTTTATTTAACTTTTTTGCGTCTAAATTCTCTTTAACTCCGATATCAGAGAACATTAATATTGTTTCTTTAGATATTCTATCATTTCCAAAAATTTTTATTTCATTAATTACCTCTGCATAAGATGTCTTAAATAAAGATAAAATAGAAATTATAGTAACAATTGAAAATTTGAAAATTTTTTTAAACATTTATTTCATATTAATTTGTTGATTTATTTTTGAACGAACTAAACTATTTACATTTATTATATTCGAAACTTTAGTAGGAAATTTTTTTTTCATTCTCGTTATATATTTTTTACTTATTTCTTTTACTAACAATGAGGATATATCAATATATTTTATTTTATTTTTTAAATAAAGATTAACCAATTCATCATTTGCTGCAACTAAAGCAGTTTCAAATAGTGAACTTTTACTAGGTAGTAAATCTAAAATCTTTACAACTGGAAATTTTTTTAGTTCGACATTATTTAATGATAAATTGTTTAATTTATTTAAATCTAGACTGTAAGAGTTGTTATAAATATTCGTTTTATTATGGTCAAATAATGTATTAAAAATTGGTATATCCATTGTCGTGTCATGAGCAATAATTGATATCATTCTATTTTTAAATTCCACAATCGCATGTATATATGAGTCTGGATGAATTAAAATGGATAATTGATTATATTTAATATCAAAAATTTTTTTTGCCTCGATTATCTCAAAAATTTTGTTCATCATAGTAGATGAATCTACACTTATTTTTTTTCCCATCTTCCAATTTGGATGCTTCAAAACTTTACTTAATTTAATTCTATTTAATTTATTATTAGGAACATTTAATAATGGGCCACCAGAAGCTGTTAAATAAATTCTTTTAACATTCTTAGTTTGAAATTTTTTATTAAGTCCATGCCATATAGAAAAATGTTCAGAATCTACAGGTATAAAGTTGGTATTGTTTTTTTTTAAATTTTTATTAATCAAATTCCAGCCACATATAATTGACTCTTTATTTGCAATTGCGATGTTTTTTGTATACTTAATTAATTTCAACGTAGGTACCAATCCATTCAAACCTACTATTGAGCTCATTACATAATCAATTTTATTAGTTAAAATTTTATTTAAATAAGAAAAATTATTAAATACAGCTATTTTGTTTTTAGTAAAATTTTGCTTTCTTAAATAATATGTTTTTTTATCAGTTAAAATGACATTCTTAACATTAAATAACTTTGC
The DNA here is from genome assembly GCA_902537905.1 of uncultured Pelagibacteraceae bacterium. Lineage (GTDB taxonomy): Bacteria > Pseudomonadota > Alphaproteobacteria > Pelagibacterales > Pelagibacteraceae > Pelagibacter. Next base: position 4,154 of record CACBDD010000020.1, read on the forward strand.
TTGTTGTAACAACAGTTTGTAATTTTTGTGCGCTGTAAGAAGTTTAATATTAAATGATTTTTTATCTTTATTTATAATTTTTAATAAAGATTTGCCAATAGATCCCGTTGATCCTAAAATTACAATTTTTTTCATAAAAAGAAATTAAAATAATCAATTAATACAATTAAGTACGAAGCAGGAAAAGCAAAAATCATACCATCTATTCTATCTAACAATCCACCATGACCAGGAATAATTTTACCTGTGTCTTTGATTTTTGATAATCTTTTAAAATATGAAATAAGAATATCACCAAATTGACTAATTGAAGAAATTAATAATACAAATACTAAAAAATTAATTAAGTATTGTTTGTTAACAAGATCAATCTTAAATATTATATAACATAAAAATATACTTAATGTGTATCCTCCAAGAACACCAGAATAAGTTTTATTAGGACTTAATTTTGTAAGTTTAGGACCTTTAAATATTTTTCCAAATATATATCCGCCAGTATCAGAAGCAACGCTTATAGAAAAAACTATAAAAAAAGGCCAATAACTATCTCCAAATTCAGTCCTTATTTTATAAATAGTATAAAAAGAAAAGATTAAAAAAATAATTCCAACAAGTTTTATTAATATTAAAACTTCTATTTTTTGCCATTCATAAACAGAAATAAAAAAACAAATAATCAATAAAATCGAGAAATAAAATGAACCTTTTATAACTATAAAAATTAATATTGGTAAAATTATTATCGAACTTAAAACTCTTTTGAATAATTCATTTGTCATTAAATCTTACCAAAATTTCGTTTAATTTGACTATATTTTTTGATTATTTTATCATAATCAATTTCATTAAAATCTGGCCATAATTTTTTTTCAAAAAAAAGTTCTGAATATGCCAACTGCCACATTAAAAAATTACTTAACCTTTTTGTATTTCCTGTCCTAATTAGTATATCTGGATTTGGGATATTTTTTGTATATAAATTATTTGTAAAATTTTCTTCAGTGATCTTTTTTTTATTTTTTATTAATTTTTTTACTGTATCTAATATTTCTTTTTTTGAACCATAATTCAAAGCTAGATTGATTTGTATTTTTTCATTTTTTGAAGTTTTTTTTTCTGCGTATGTGAGAAGAGTTCTGAGTTTTTTATTTAGATTTTTATTCCCTACAATTTTAATTTTGATTCCATTACTATGCAGCTTTTGTATTTTTTCTCTTAAAAAAACTTCTAATAAATTAAATAAATACTTAATTTCTGAGTCTGGTCTTTTCCAGTTTTCTGTTGAAAAAGCATATAATGTTAAAAATTTTATCTTGTTTTTAATTGAATGCTTAATTATTTTTTCAACAGTTTTAAGACCTGCTTTATGTCCAGCTTTTCTAGAATTTTTATTCCTCATACCCCATCTACCATTGCCATCCATTATTATGGCTACATGATTTAGTGGGTTCATATCGTCATTATTTCTTTTTCTTTTAAAGAAACTTTTTCATCAACAGATTTTACGTGATTGTCGGTTATAGTTTGAATAATTTTTTCTTTTGATTTTTCATCATCTTCACTAATTTCTTTTGATTTTAATAATTTTTTAAGATCTTCATTAGCTTCTCTACGTATATTTCTTATTGATACTTTACATTTTTCACCAATAGATTTAATTAATTTTTTTAATTCAGTTCTTCTTTCTTCATTGAGCTCTGGAATAGGTAGTCTTATTAGCTGTCCATCTATTTGTGGATTTAAGCCTAAATCTGATTTTTTTATCGCAGCATCTAATAAGGGTACGTTATTAGTATCCCATACTTGGATATTAATCATTCTAGGTTCAGGCGTAGTTATACTCCCGATTTGATTAATAGGCATTTGCTGACCATAAACATCAACTTTAACAAGATCTAACATAGCTGCATTAGCTCTACCTGTTCTTAAAGATGATAATTCTTTTAAAAATACATCTATGGCCTTATCCATTTTTGAACCATAAGATTTCTCATCAAACATCTACTCTCCTATTTTTATTCTAAAAAATTCCTTAATTTTTAAATCAGCTATAGATAGTTCTTTAACAATATCTTGCACTTTCTTCTTAGGTTCCATGACCCAAGCTTGAGTTAAAAGTGCATTTTCCTCTTTGAACTTGTTCATTTTACCTAAACTTATTTTTTTAGCTATTTCTTCAGGTTTACCTGAATTTTTCAATTCCTCAGCAACAAGTTCTTGTTCTTTATCAATCACTCCTTGGTCAATTAAATTTGATTCAAGCGCCAAAGGATTTGAAGCCGCAATATGCATAGATAATTGTTTACCAAAAGATTTAACTGTATCTGATTTATCATTTGTATCAAGAGATACTAATACAGCTAATTTTGCTACATTATCTTTTACAACTGTGTGTAGGTAATGGTTGTTTACTCCACTTTTATTTTCAATAGTTTTTGATTTTCCAATCGTAATCTTTTCACCAATTTTTGCAATTAGCGCTACCAAATTATCATCTACACTCTGGCCATTTTTCATTACAGCTTTTTTTAATTCATCTGGATTAGAGCTGTGATGGTTGTTTAATTCACTTAATTCTTTAACAAAGCTTATAAAGTCATCATTTTTTGCAACAAAGTCAGTTTCACAATTTACTTCTATTACAGAAGTTTTGTTTTCATCACCTGAAACTACAACAACACCTTCTTTAGCATCTCTAGACATTTTTTTTGAAGCTTTTGATATTCCTTTCACTCTTAAAATTTCAATTGCTTTATCTAAATCTCCACCAGACTCTTTGATTGCTAAATTACAATCTTTAAATCCAGCACCTGTTGCTTCTCTTAATTTTTTTACTTTTTCTATATCACTCATTTTAGTTTAACTTTCCTTTATCTTCGTTAGAGAATTTTTTTTCTAATTTTTCTCTATCAATTTCTTGAATAGTTTTATTTTTATCATCACCATTATCTATTTTTGCTGTTTCTTGCTTAGGTTCAGATGATTGAATTGAACTTTTTGCATTATTGATCGTTTCTTTAATTAAGTTGCAATAAAGGTCTATTGCTCTTCTTGCATCATCATTACCAGGAATTGGATAATCAATATTATCTGGATTAGAATTGCTATCTAGAATAGCAATTATAGGAATACCTAATTTTGATGACTCGGCTATAGCCAATGACTCATAATTAGTATCAATTACAAAAACTAATTCTGGAATTTTTTTCATTTCTGCAATTCCACCTAATGATCTTTGAAGTTTGTCTTTTTTTACACTCATCTTAAGTAGTTCTTTTTTTGTAAAACCTCTATTTTCAGCAACTAAATCAATTTCTAATTTTTTTAGTTTTTTAATTGAATTAGATATTGTTCCCCAATTAGTTAGCATTCCTCCTAACCATCTATAGTTCACAAAGTACTGATCTGTTTCCTTAGCAACTTCTGCAATAGCTTCTGATGCTTGTTTTTTAGTCGAAACAAATAAAATTTTTCCATTATTTGCTATTGTATTATAGACCTTTTCTAAAGCTGCTTTAGTTAACTCAAGTGTTTGAGTTAAATCTATAATATGAATTGAGTCTCTCTTTCCAAAAATGTATTTCTTCATTTTTGGATTCCATCTCAAAGTTTTGTGCCCAAGATGAACACCAGCTTCTAATAATTGTTGAATTGTAACGTTAGGTATTTTCATATTTATTCCCGGTTAAGCCACCACAGTAATTTCCAATTAAGGACCGGAGGTATAAAACCAACAACTGTGTGCGTGTTAATTTAATTTAATGGTTATTTACAAATATTTGATAAAATTGACAAGTTTTATTTAACTAATTTCTGCTTGAATTTGCTGTTTTCTTAAAAGATTCAAAGATTTTCTGTCAAGATTCATTGGTTTTTTTATTTGAAAATTTAAAATTTGATCTTCTGTTAAAAGATTGAATTTTACTTGGGTTTTACCATCTTGACTTAAGAATTTTGATATCTTTTGAATTTGTTCCAATGTTTTAATATTAAATGATATTTCATTAATTGGACTATTAAATAAATCTTTTAATGAAGCTATTTTTTGAACATTAATTCTTTTAAAACGGTTTTCATCGTTAGAAACATTCTTAACCAAAGTTAAAATCAACGAGTTACCTTCTTTTAAAATTTCTCTATTTAACTCCAACAAATCTGAAAAAATAAATATTTCAAATACACTGTTTAAATCTGTTAACTTTAAAACAGCATATGCATTTCCTTTAGCAGTTTTTCTCTCTTGAACTTTAAGTAATGTTGCAGCTACATTAACATTTTCAGAATTATCATCTGATATGAATTTAGCATAATCATTAATTTTATAGTCTTCAAAAATTTCTGTAAATTGATTTAACGGATGATCAGATATAAAAAAACCAACCGATTCAAATTCTTTAGATAATCTCTCCTCAAATTTCCAATCTTCTATTTTGGTTAAAATATCTTTCTCTGTTTCAATATTATCAGAAAATAAATCTATTTGATTGGCTAGCTTATTTTCAGAAATATTTTTATTTTTTAAAATTAAATTAGGTATTGAGTTAAATATTGCTTGTCTATTTGAGTTTAAATTATCAAATACTCCTGCTTTTACTAATCCCTCTAATTGTAATTTATTTATATCTTTAGGATTAACTCTATTTATAAAATCATTAATAGATTCAAATTTTCCATTTAATTCTCTCTCTTTAACAATATTTGAAATTGCTTCATAACCTACAGCTTTAATTCCTCCTAATGCATAATAAAATTTTCCCTCAATAGTTCTAAAGTCTGCAAAACATTCATTTATGTCAGGTCTAATTGTTTCAACATTAAGTCTTTTTAATTCCTCATAAAATTCACTTAATTTATTTTGATTAGAAATATCCATCGTCATTGATGCGGCAATGAATTCTTTAGGATAATACGTTTTTAAATATGCTGTCTGATAGGAAATAATTGCATAAGCAGCAGCGTGACTTTTGTTAAAACCATATTCTGCAAAAGGTTCAATTTTTAAAAATATTCCAGCTGCAACATCTTTAGCAATTCCATTTTTAACTGCTCCAGCAATAAAACCTTGTTTTTGTTTCTCTAACTCTGCTCTCTTCTTTTTACCCATTGCTCTTCTCAAAAGATCAGCTTGTCCTGCAGTAAATCCAGATAATTTTTGAGCAATCTGCATTACTTGCTCTTGATAAATAATTACTCCATATGTAGGTTTTAAGATATCTTCCAATAATGGATGTAAATAATCTGGTTTTTGCTTTCCATGTTTGCAATCATTGTAAGTTGGTATGTTGCTCATTGGGCCTGGTCGATATAACGCTACCAATGCAATAATATCTTCAATATGATTTGGCTTCATATGAAGTAAAGCTTCTCTCATTCCAGCACTTTCAATCTGAAACAATCCTACAGTTTTACCTGATGATAAAAGATCAAAAACTTTTTGATCATCATAATTTATTTCCTCTATGTTAAATTTTTTATCTTTTTTTCTAACTAATTTTTGAGTGTTATTTATTACCGTTAGTGTCTTTAGCCCTAAAAAATCAAATTTTATTAAACCAGCATTTTCAGCTGAATACATATCAAATTGTGTTGAGGGTAAAAGTAAATCTGCAGAAGTGTCTTTATATAAAGGTACTACTTCTGTTAATTTTTTATCTGCAATCACAACTCCTGCTGCATGAGTAGCAACATTTCTGTTCAGACCTTCTAATTTCAATGATAACTCTGTTAATTTTTTTACTCTGGTATCCTCATTAATGAGTTTTTGTAATCTTGGCTCTCCAGCTATACATTGTGTTAAATTTTGAGGTCTAGAAGGATCAAAAGGTATCATTTTTGATATGCTATCTATAAACCCATAGGGTAATCCCATAACTCTACCAACATCTCGGATCACCATTCGTGCTTTAAGTTTACCAAAGGTAATTATATGAGCGACACTATCTTTGTATTTTTTAGTCAAGTATTCAAAAACAAGATCTCTTTTATCCTCGCAAAAATCTATATCAAAATCAGGCATTGAAATTCGATCTGGATTTAAAAATCGCTCAAATATTAAATTAAATTTGATTGGATCAACATCAGTAATTGATAAACACCAAGCTACCAATGATCCAGCGCCTGAACCTCTACCAGGACCAACAGGTATATCATTTTCTTTAGCCCATTTTATATAATCAGATACAATTAAAAAGTAACTTGAATATTTCATTTTAATAATTATTGAAAGCTCATGATCTAATCTTTCTTTATAGAGAATAAAATTTTTATCATTTTCAATTTCATCATTTTTAATATTAAAAACTTTTAAAAATTTATCTCTCAGACCTTCTAAAGAATATTTGGTTAAAAGATCATTTGCATTACCATCTTTATCAGTACTAATGTTTGGCAATATAGGATTAGAAAATAATGGTCTAAAATTACATCTTAAAGGAAAGTTGTAATTATTTTCTAAAGCTTCTGGAATATCAGCAAATAACTCAGACATTTCTGAGTTAGTTTTTAAATAATGTTGATCGCTTAATTTTAATCTGTTTTTTTCGTTAATATAAGTTTTGTTGCCGATGCAAATCAAAGCATCATGAGCTTCATGCATATCTTTAGATAAATAAAAAACTTCATTAGTAGCAATTATTGGTATTTCTAGTTCTACAGATTGTTTTAGATTAAATTTTTCAAACCCATTTTCATTTATATCGTTATGACGTTGAATTTCTAAATAAAACCTATCACCAAAAACATCTTTAATTTTTGAGTAAATTTCATTCATTTCTGTAAATTTTCCTTTATCGAAAAATTTTCCAAAAAGACCTAAAACTGTACCTGAAAAAACTGAAACACCCTCAGATTTTTTTAATAATTCATCAAAATTTACATGAGGATCGCTTAATTCATCATTTTCTAAATATGAATTAGAAGACAATTCAATTATATTTTTATAACCTGTTTCATTCAAAGCAAATATAGGTAACAATCCAGTTATATTATTTAGTTTAAAATTTATTTGAGTACCAATAATAGGTTGTGTTCCTGATTTAGAAATTTTTTCTGCAAATTCTAAAGCCCCACACAAATTAGAAGTGTCACTTATACCTAAAGATTTAATTTTGTTTGATTTACAATATTCTTGTAAATCATCAATCTTTGCCGCACCTTCACATATAGAATATTGAGTATGAACTTTTAAATGATTAAAGTTTTGATTTAATGATTCAGACATTAGATGATTTTATAATACCATCTCTCATCTCCAATAGGCAATCTGCCTTATTAGCAAAAAATCTATTGTGAGTTGCAAATATTATTAATCTATCTGTTTTTTTTTGATTGTATAAAAGTTTAAAAACTTCTTTTGCAGTATTCACATCTAAACTTCCTGTTGGTTCATCCGCCAAGATTATTTCAGGATCATTAACTATAGCTCTTGCTATAGCTACTCTTTGAG
>CACBDD010000021.1 GCA_902537905.1 uncultured Pelagibacteraceae bacterium
TTTTATATTTGCTAATTTTGTTTTTTTTTAAATGCTGTTTAACTTGTTTTAAATATTTCTTATTTGTACTAATGATTGGAGGATCGTAAATTGAAGCTTTTGTTCTCTCTAATGTTTTTCCAAGTAAAGTCCAATTACCAAAATCAATAAACTGTTTAGCTTGATGATTTTTAGAACTTAGCCAAAGACGAGTACCAGCACCACCACATAAAATAACTGGTCTTATTTTCATTAAATCTCTGAGTAGTCTTTAACTTCCTTTTTCTTACCTGGATGAGTTGGTGCTCCTAAATATGCTGGTCCAACCGTTTGAGCATATTTCCACAAAGTACCTGATCCAAAGTCAGATTTTTTTGCCTTCCATTTTCTTTTTCTACTAGCTAATTCTTTTTTAGAAAGCCTTACATTTATTGTTCCTTTTTTTGCATCAATATCAATAATATCTCCAGTACGTAAAAGGCCTATAGGGCCCCCTAGAGCGGCCTCAGGGCCCACGTGACCCACACAAAAACCTCTTGTGGCCCCAGAGAACCTACCATCAGTAATAAGGGCTACTTTCTCACCTTTTCCCTGTCCATAGATTGCACTTGTTGTCGACAACATTTCTCTCATACCAGGACCTCCTACAGGTCCTTCATATCTAATAATAATTACATCACCATCATTATACTTTTTACTTTGAACTGCCTTCATAGCGCTTTCTTCATTATCAAAGCATCTCGCTTTTCCAGTAAATTGTAATTTTTTAAGTCCTGCAACTTTAACTATCGCACCTTCTGGGGCTAAGTTTCCTTTTAATCCAACAACACCACCTGTTGGTGATAATGGGTTTTTATAAGATCTCATAACTTTTTGTTTTGGATTAAATTTAATATTTTTTAAATTTTCTTTCATGGTTTTTCCCGTAACAGTCATACAATCTCCGTGAATATATCCACCTTCATATAAAGTTTTTAATAACATTGGCACACCACCTGCTAGCCACATATCTTTTGCAACATATTTTCCACCTGGTTTTAAATCAGCAAGATAAGGTGTTCTTTTAAAAATTTTTGCTACATCCATTAAATCAAATTTAATTCCTGCTTCATTAGCAATAGCTGGTAAATGAAGTCCTGCATTAGTAGATCCGCCTGTTGCAGCAACCACTGTTGCAGCATTTTCCAAAGCTTTTCTTGTAACAATATCTCTTGGTTTAATTTTTTTCTGCAAAAGGTTCATAACAATTTTGCCACTTTCTTTTGCGTACTTGTCTCTTTCCTCATAAGGAGCAGGAGTTCCTGCTGAATAAGGTAATGCTAAACCTATAGCTTCAGATACACATGCCATTGTGTTTGCCGTAAATTGTCCACCACATGCACCTGCACTTGGACAAGCAACTAATTCTAATTTTCTAAGTTCTGCTGCAGACATTTGACCTGATGAATGTTTTCCAACAGCTTCAAATACATCAACAACTGTTACATCTTTACCCTTATAAGTTCCTGGAAGAATAGAACCTCCATAAATAAATACACTTGGAACATTAAGTCTAACCATTGACATCATTAAACCTGGTAAAGATTTATCACATCCTGCAATACCTACTAATGCATCATAACAATGACCTCTAACAGTAAGTTCTGCTGAGTCTGCAATAACTTCTCTTGAAATTAATGAAGACTTCATTCCCTCATGACCCATTGCAATTCCATCAGTAACTGTAATTGTACAAAATTCTCTTGGTGTTCCTCCATTTGCTCTGACACCTTTTTTTACGGATTGTGCTTGTCTCATTAATGCTATGTTACAAGGTGCTGCTTCATTCCAAGTTGAAACTACTCCAACAAAGGGTTTTGCTACATCCTTTTCAGTTTCACCCATTGCATAATAAAAAGATCTATGAGGTGCTCTGTCTGGTCCTAATGATGTATGTCTACTTGGAAGTTTCTTTTTATTAAATTTTGCCATTATATACCCTTTATCGTTACAGATATTTTTTCAATATCATTCTTTAAATTATTATAATTAGTTTTTTCTTGTTCAACAATCTCTTTTGGCGCACGGTCTACAAAACTTTTATTCTCTAATCTTTGAGAAATTTTATTCATTTCCTGTTCTAATCTACTTTGTTTATTGGTTAAGTTTTCTTTGATTAATTTTAAATCTACGTCTTTATCAAAATAAATTTTGAATAAGTCACCTGAGACAACCATTGTTGCTGCAGGTTTATCTAAATCATTTTCAAGTATATTATTTATTCTTCCAAGTTTTTTTAAAATAACTTGATTTTTACTGATAAATTCTTTTTGATTGTTGTTGATCCCTTTTAATGAAAGATCAATAGATGATCCTGGGCTTACATTTAGTTCATTTTTGAAAGATCTTAGCTCCGAAATAATATTTATGATATTTTCTACTTGTTCAGTGCTATCATCTTTTTTAACCTCCCCTGTTAACCAATTTTTATGCATTAAATAATCGCGTCCATCTTTATCAAATTGATCTTTCAGCCATATTTCTTCAGTTACGAAAGGAATAAAGGGGTGAAGTAAAATTAATATCTGTTTGAATACAAAAGATGATACTTTTTTAACCTCTGCTTTTGCATCATTATCGTCTGAAAATAGAATAGTTTTAGATAATTCTAGGTACCAATCACAATACGAATGCCAAGCAAACTGGTAAGCGTTTTTAGCAGCTTCATCAAATCTATAATCTTCAAGGTTTTTTTGAATTTTGTTTTTTGTATCTATTAGCTCTGAATATATCCACTTATTAATATTTACATTTAAATTTGGTAGATCATCGATATCTTTAAAATCACATTCATTAGTTATTAAAAAGTTATTTGCATTCCATAATTTGTTTAAAAAATTTCTATATCCTTTAACTCTATCTTCCGAAAGCTTAACATCTGTGCCTGGTGATGCCATCGATAGCAAAGTAAATCTAAGTGCATCTGCACTATATTTTTCTATTAAATCTAATGGATCAATAACGTTTCCTTTAGATTTAGACATCTTTTGTCCTTTCTCATCTCTTACTAATGCATGAACATAAATATCTTTAAACGGTTCTTTATTTAAAAATTGTGTTCCAAACATAATCATTCTGGCAACCCAGAAAAATATAATATCAAAACCTGTAACTAGTACTGAAGTTGGATAAAATTTATCTACATACTCATTATCATCAGGCCAACCAAGTGTTGCAAAAGGCCATAAGCCAGATGAAAACCACGTATCTAAAACATCTGGATCACGAGTTAGTTCAACATCTTTGCTATAATGTTTTTTAGCTTGTTGTTTTGCATCATCTTTATTTTCAGAAACAAATATTTTTTTATCTGGGCCATACCAAGCTGGTATTTGATGTCCCCACCACAATTGTCTTGATATGCACCAAGGTTCAATATTGTTCATCCATTGAAAATAAGTTTTCGACCAATTTTCAGGAAAAAAATTTGTTTTTTTTGAATTAACAACTTCTTTAGCTTTAACAGATAATTTGCTAGCATCTACAAACCATTGCTCGGTTAGAAAAGGTTCAATTATTGAATTTGATCTATCTCCGTAAGGAACTTTATTTTTAATATTCTCTTCTTTTACAAAAAATTCTTTTTCTTTTAATTCTTTTAAAATTCTTTTTCTAGCTTCAAATCTATCAAGACCTTTGTAATGTTCTGGTGCATTTTCGTTTACTTTACCTTCTTCGGTAAAAACATTTATAATTTCAAGATTATTTCTTTGGCCAACATCATAATCGTTAAAGTCATGCGCAGGGGTTATTTTTAATGCTCCAGTGCCTTGCTCAGGATCAGCATAATCATCTTCAATTATTTTTATTTTTCTACCAACAATTGGAATGGTTACTGTTTTACCAACAAATGATTTAAAACGTTCATCTTTTGGATTTACAGCTATAGCGGTATCACCTAGCATTGTTTCAGGTCTAGTAGTAGCTATAGTTATAAATTCACTAATTCCATCGATAGGATATTTAATGTAGTAAATTTTTGAATTTACTTCTCTTTGATCTACCTCTAAATCTGAAATAGCTGTTTTAAGAACTGTATCCCAGTTTACTAGTTTCTTATCTTTGTAAATTAAACCTTTGTTGTACAGATCTACGAAAACTTTAATAACTGATTTGGATAAATTTTCATCCATTGTGAATGCGTTCCTTGACCAGTCACAAGAGCATCCAAGTTTTTTTAGCTGGTTAATTATTATGTCACCATATTGGTCTTTCCATTCCCAAACTTTTTCAATAAATTTATCTCTTCCAATTTCATTCTTATCTATTTTTTCAGAGTTGAGTTTTTTCTCTACTAAAGCTTGTGTTGCAATACCAGCATGATCAGTTCCTGGTTGCCACAAAGTTTCAAAATTATTCATTCGATGATAACGTACTAATAAATCTTGAATTGAATTATTTAATGCATGACCCATATGAAGACTTCCAGTTACATTAGGTGGTGGAATAACTATTGAAAATTTTTTAGAATTTTCTTTTGGTTTAAATAATCCGTTTTTTTCCCAATACGAATAAATCTTATTTTCAACTTCAGAATGGATATATTTATCGTTACTCATTGATTCTAAAGTTTATAATTTAATAATCTTATTTAACAATAATCAATTTGGATCGTTATTTAATAGACTAATATAAATAATTTAATATAAAAAGGCCTTAAGCTATTCGTCTAAAACTAGTTGGCAACGTGGCGGAATGGTTACGCAGAGGATTGCAAATCCTTGTATCCCGGTTCGATTCCGGGCGTTGCCTCCAAAAAAAATCTTGTTTTAGTTTTAAAAAAAAGTAAGTTGTGGATTTTATATTCCTCGGTAGCTCAGTTGGTAGAGCAGTTGACTGTTAATCAATTGGTCGCAGGTTCGAGTCCTGCCCGAGGAGCCAAAAAAAGTAATCCAAAAATTTAAAATTAAACGCCTACCTAAAGAGTGTATCAATTTTTTTATGATTAAACTGCTTTAGAAATATTTGATCCTGAAAATTGTAATGTTTTATTAAATTTTAATTTTTGATCAGCGTTTAGTTCTGAATAAACTTTTACTAAAAAATTATAATTAACATTCATATGTCCTTCTTGTGATTTTTCTAAGTTAACTAAATATTCTGAAAAATCTTCAAAGAAATAATTAATTGGTACTTTTAAATAATTTGAAAGTTGAAGTAATCGTATTGAACTTACTCCATTAGTCCCTTTTTCATATTTTTGAATTTGTTGAAAAGTTACGTTTATTGCTTTTGCTACCTTTGTTTGTGTTAAACCTAAAGCTAATCTTCTTAGCTTAAGCTTATTGCCCAAGTGTTTATTGAAATTATCTTCCATTAAGACCCCTCTTAATTAAATTTTATAAAGTACATTCAACCTATTTATTAATGTTACTGCAATAGAAAAATTTATTTTTTTTTTGGAGAAATTTGAAATAATCAAAACACTGTCAAGCATTAGTTCAATGCAAAATAAACATAATTCGATTGTTTAATTTAAATTAATTGCTTTAAAATTATATATTTTTTATAGTATTTGACTTAAAAACAGCTTAGTTCTGTCACTCTTAGGGTTTGCAAAAAACTCTTTAGTATCTGCTTTTTCTACTATCATACCTTCATCCATAAAAATAACTTCATCAGCAACCTCTTTTGCAAATCCCATCTCGTGTGTTACTACAATCATTGTCATTCCTGCTTTTGCTAGATTAACCATAGCATCTAAAACTTCTTTAATCATCTCAGGGTCTAACGCTGACGTTGGTTCATCAAAAAGCATTATTTTTGGCTCCATGCATAATGCTCTAGCAATTGCACATCTTTGTTGTTGACCGCCGGAAAGTTGTCCTGGGTATTTATTTGCTTGGTCTGCAATTTGTACTTTTTCTAAATGTTGAATGGCCAAATCTTCTGCATCTTTTTTTGGCATTTTTTTTACCCAAATAGGCGCTAATGTACAATTATCTAAAATAGAAAGATGAGGAAAAAGATTAAATTGTTGAAATACCATTCCAACTTCAGCTCTAATTTTTTCTATATCTTTAGTATCTTCCGTTAATTCATTTCCATCTACAATGATTGAGCCCTCTTGATGTTCTTCTAATCTGTTTATACACCTAATTAGTGTTGATTTACCTGATCCTGAAGGTCCACAGACAACAATTTTTTTATTTTTTTCTACTTCTAGGTTTATATTTTTTAAAACTTGGAAATCACCAAACCATTTATTCATTTCAGTAATTTGTATTATTTTATCTGACATTATCTTTCCGTTTTATATTTTTGTTCTAAATTATAACTATATTTACTCATTGCATAGCAAATAATAAAAAATAGTACTGATGCAAACACATAACCTTCCATAGCAAAACCTAACCACTCTGGGTTCGTTTTGGCAAGATTAAGCATGCCAACAATTTCCAAAAGTCCTACAACAAATATTAGAGGAGTATCTTTTACTAGCGCTAAAAAAGTATTAGCAATACCTGGTATTACAAGTTTAAGTGCCTGAGGTAAAATTACTAAAATATGCATTTTCCAATAACCCATTCCTAAAGATTTAGCAGCATCATATTGTCCTCTAGGTAGTGCTTGCAAACCACCTCTGATAACTTCAGCAACATAAGCTGCTTCAAATAATGAAATTGCAATGATCACTCTTACTAGTTTATCTATAAACATATCCTCTGGTAAAAACATTGGAAACATTACTGAGGACATAAATAATACTGTAATCAATGGAACACCTCTCCAAAATTCAATCATGCCTATTGAAAAATATTTAATTATTGGAAAATCTGACCTTCTGCCCAAAGATAAAAACAAGCCTATTGGAAAACAGAAAATCAAACAAAAAATGATACTATAAAAGTTAAAGACAAACCTCCCCAAGCGCCTGTCTCTACCCACTCTAAAGCTTCTAATTTTCCTAGTTCAATAAGCTCTTCATAAAAAAATACATATTTTAATAATATGTAAAGTGTGATCGGAACTACAATGAAATAGTACATTTTGAATTTTGAAGGAATAAAAAATCCAATTATAATTGAAACTACAGCTGCAATAATTCCATATGAGAAATCAAAAAATATTGGGCCACCAGATATAAAAAAGAAAATAAAGAAAAAAGCAATTACAGGATAAATAACAACATAATAAAGGGTCAAATATTTTTTAAATTTTTCAGTAGCAAAGAAACCAATAGTACCAAGAAAAGCTAAAGCTATAAAAGATAAATTAATACGCCACTGCTCAGCATTAGGATACATGCCATACATAAATCTGTTAAACCAGATTTTTATATAGGTCCAACAAGCTCCTGTGCCAGTACATACATCTTTTGAATCTCCAGCAATATTTGCATCTAAAATAAACCAACTTAATAATGGTGGGAGTGATTTGATAACTATAAATACAATTAATAATGATAAAAAAGCATTAAAATTGTTTGTATTAATATTTTTATTTATTGAATCTAAAAATTTTAAACCTGAATATTCAATTCTAATTAAATGAAGCCCTATAAAGCCTAAAATTAATGGCAAAAAGAAACTAAGAGTTCCAGGTAAAAAAGAAATTAAATCTTTGTTAAAAAAAGAATTTAAAAAAACAATAAATATACTTAATGCAACTAGAATTGTTCCTGTATATAAATAAGTATTAAAATTATTTCTATCTGGTTGTAAAAAGTTCAATTTATTCATTATTTTTCTTTAATAGCTATTTTTTTATTGTACCAATTCATAAATATTGAAATTGATATACTCAAAGATAAATATGTTAACATTGTTATAGAAACAATTTCTATCGCTCTACCTGTCTGCATCAAAGCAGTACCTGCAAATACAAGAACCAAATCAGGATATGCAATTGCAGCTGCAAGAGATGAATTTTTTGTTAAATTTAAATATTGATTTGTAGTTGGTGGAATTATAATCCTTAGAGCTTGTGGCATTACTACTAATTTAAGTACTTGGTTTGGTGTTAAACCTATAGATGCTGCTGCCTCCTTTTGCCCTTTGCTTACGCCTTGAACACCTGCTCTAACACATTCAGCAATAAAAGTTGCTGTATATAATGATAGTGCTAATGCTAGAGATATTAATTCAGGTGGTAATTTAATTCCTCCTTCATAAGTAAAACCAGATTGAGATAATTGCTTAATAACAGGCACTTCAACTGAGGCATCAACCCCGCCAATTAAAAAACTTAAAAGAGGTAAAATTATTAATAATCCAATAGAAATTGACAAAACAGGTATTTGGATTCCTTCGTTCTCTTGTTTTTTTCTTGCGTAAATTCTAATAAAAATAATTGAAATTATTGCAGCAATTACTGAATAAATAAAAATATCTAGATTATTCCAAACAAAAGCAGGAACAAAAAAACCTTTTATTGTAAGAAAAAAAACACCAAACATAGGTTCAGTATCTTGAGGTAATGGTAGTGCTCTTAAAGCAGCAAAATACCAAAAAAATATTTGTAATAATAAAGGTATGTTTCTAAAAAATTCTACATAAACTGCAGCAGTTTTATTAATAAGATAATTATTTGATAATCTTGCTATTCCAACAACCACTCCAATAATAGTTGCAAATATAATTCCTATAACTGAAACTAAAATAGTATTTAATAAACCAACTAGATATGCTCTGAAATATGAGTGTGAACCATCAAATTCAATTAATGAAAATTGTACATCAAAAGAAGATTCTTGAGATAAAAAACCATACCCAAAACTAATTCCTCTATTCTCCATATTAACTTGTGCGTTATATGAAAAAAATCCAAATATTAAAATTACAACTAGAAGTGTAAGTAATTGGGGTAATATTTTTTTAATATTCACAATAATTCAAGACTTATAAAAAAAAGGGCTAGAAAAATCTAGCCCTTTTTAATTTTTATTTAAAGATATAAATTATCTTGCTGGTGGTACATAAAGTATTCCACCTTTAGTCCATAATTCATTTGGACCTCTGTCAGGTAGAATTCCAGTGTCAGCAATATTTCTTTTGTAGCTTTCACCGTAGTTACCAACTTGCTTGATAATTCTTAAACTCCAATCATTATCTAGACCAAAAGCAGCTCCTAGTTCACCTTCCGCACCAACTAATCTTTTTACAGCTGGATTGTCTGAAGTTTTCATTGAATCTGCATTAGCAGAAGTAACACCATACTCTTCAGCTTCGATCATTACGTTTAGAGACCATCTTACGATATCTTCCCAAACAGAATCACCTTGTCTAACAACAGGGCCTAAAGGCTCTTTTGAAATAGTTTCAGGTAAAACTATGTGGTCATCTGGAGAACTCAATTTAATTCTTTGAGCAGCTAAACCAGATTTATCAGTTGTGTATGTATCACATCTTCCAGCATCATACGCAGCAACAACTTCGTCAGCTTTTTCAAAAGTTACTGGCTCATAAGAAATTCCTTTTGAATTAAAGAAGTCTCTCATATTAAGCTCAGTTGTTGTTCCTAAGTTTGTACATGCAGAAATACCGTTTTTGAAATCATTCACAGATGTATATCCAGAATTTTTTCTAACCATAAAACCTTGACCATCATAGAAGTTTACTCCTACGAAAGTAAGTCCAATGTCAGCATCCCTTGAAAGAGTCCAAGTTGTGTTTCTTGATAAGATATCAATCTCATTAGAAGTTAAAGCTGTAAATCTTTCTTTAGCACTTAATGGTGTAAACTTAACTTTGTTTGCATCACCTAATACTGCAGCAGCTACCGCTCTACATACATCAACGTCAACACCAGTCCAATTTCCTGCAGCGTCAGCATTAGAAAATCCTGGAAGACCTTGAGATACTCCACATCTTACAAAACCCTTCTTTTGAGTGTTTTTAAGTGTTTTAGATTTTTTAGCAGCCATAGTTTCTGTTGTAAAAGTAAACAACACTGCAACCATAGCAACTAATGAAGTTAATTGTTTTAAGTATTTAAACATTATTCTTCCTTTTAGTTATTTTTATTTGTTAACAAATAATTCAAAACTTAGTTTTGAATTCGCAGGATTAAAACATTTTAGAAAAACTACTTCAAGAAGAAATTATATATGAAAGATATGCTTAAAAGAACAAGTAATGGCGCGCCCTGGAGGATTCGAACCTCCGACCCTCGGTTTAGAAAACCGATGCTCTATCCAGCTGAGCTAAGGGCGCAATATGTGGAATA
>CACBDD010000022.1 GCA_902537905.1 uncultured Pelagibacteraceae bacterium
CCCACCAATTTTAGATCATGGGGGATTAGCTCAGCTGGGAGAGCGCCTGATTTGCATTCAGGAGGTCAGCGGTTCGATCCCGCTATCCTCCACCAAAACACTTAGTTATAATAAATCGTAAAAAAAATAATTAATATCAATATCTATATCCGAACATTAGTAATGTTATTAGCTAATGTTCAAAATAAAAATTTGATTCTACACAGAATTTTTTTCTGTGCATAAATCAAGCGTTTAAGGGCGTGTAGTGGATGCCTTGGCACTGAAAGCCGATGAAGGACGTGATATACTGCGATAAGTTTCGGGGAACTGTATGTAAGTTTTGATCCGAAAATTTCCGAATGGGGAAACCCACCACTTTATGTGGTACTTTAAACTGAATACATAGGTTTAAAGAGACAACCTGGAGAACTGAAACATCTAAGTAACCAGAGGAAAAGAAATCAATTGAGATTCCGTTAGTAGTGGCGAGCGAACGCGGACTAGGCCAGTAGTTTTGTTAAAAAAATTTGAATAGTTTGGAAATGCTAACCATAGAGGGTGATAGTCCCGTATGAGTAATGTTTAACAAAATTCTTGAGTAAAGCGGGACACGTGAAATCCTGCTCGAATATAGGGGGACCACCCTCTAAGCCTAAATACTCTTCAGTGACCGATAGTGAACTAGTACCGTGAGGGAAAGGTGAAAAGAACCCCTATTAGGGGAGTGAAATAGAACCTGAAACCGCATGCCTACAATCAGTCGAAGCTCTTTTTAGAGTGACGGCGTACCTTTTGTATAATGGGTCAGTGACTTAATTTATAAAGCAAGCTTAAGCCATCTAGGTGTAGGCGTAGCGAAAGCAAGTCTTAATAGGGCGATTAGTTTTATGAATTAGACCCGAAAACGAATGAGCTTACCATGAGCAGGTTGAAAGTTGGGTAACACCAACCGGAGGACCGAACCAGTTGACGTTGAAAAGTCTTTGGATGACTTGTGGTAAGGGGTGAAAGGCCAACCAAATTCGTAGATAGCTGGTTTTCCGCGAAAACTATTTAGGTAGTGCGTTGAATAAATAGACATTTAGAGGTAGAGCACTAAATGGGCTAGGGGGAAGAGATTCTTACCAAACCTAATAAAACTCCGAATGCTAAATGTTGTTCTTCAACAGACAGACTGTGGGTGCTAAGGTCCATGGTCGAGAGGGAAAGAGCCCAGACCACCAGATAAGGTCCCCAAATTATGATTAAGTGTGAAAGGATGTGGAAATTCCTTAACAGCCGGGAGGTTGGCTTAGAAGCAGCCATCCTTTAAAGATAGCGTAACAGCTCACCGGTCTAATAGAGTTTCTGCGCCGAAGATGTAACGGGGCTAAAATCATATACCGAATCTGTGGATTTGTAATTTTTTCGAAAATTGCATCTGGTAGCGGAACGTTCTGTAAGCCTGTGAAGGGGTACCCGTGAGGGATCCTGGAGGTATCAGAAGTGCGAATGCTGACATAAGTAACGATAAAAGAAGTGAAAAACTTCTTCGCCGAAAATCCAAGGGTTTCTGCGCAAGGTTAATCCGCGCAGAGTTAGTCGGCACCTAAGGCGAGGGCGAAAGCCGTAGTCGATGGAAATAAGGTTAATATTCCTTAACCAGATGGTAGTGACGGATCTTGTAAGTTGTGAGTTCTTAATGGATTGAGCTTGCCGCGAAAAGGTTCCAAGAAATAGCTCCATCATTAGACCGTACCCTAAACCGACACAGGTGGATTAATAGAGTATATTTAGGCGCTTGAGAGAATGATGTTGAAGGAACTCGGCAAAATGCTTCCGTAACTTCGGGATAAGGAAGACCTGTTTTTAGGCAACTAGAGATGGGTGGCACAAGCCAGGGAGAAGCGACTGTTTATCAAAAACACAGGGCTCTGCTAACACGTAAGTGGATGTATAGGGTCTGACGCCTGCCCGGTGCTGGAAGGTTAATGCGGTTGGTGCAAGCTAACTTCTGAAGCCCCAGTAAACGGCGGCCGTAACTATAACGGTCCTAAGGTAGCGAAATTCCTTGTCGGGTAAGTTCCGACCTGCATGAATGGCGTAACGATTTCTCCGCTGTCTCCAACATCAACTCAGTGAAATTGAATTCTCCGTGAAGATGCGGAGTTCGCGTAGTTAGACGGAAAGACCCCGTGCACCTTTACTGCAACTTTACATTGGTATTAGGAAAAACATATTTAGTATAGGAGGGAGACATTGAAGCAATGGCGTCAGCTATTGTGGAGTCACCAGTGAAATACCTCTTTTGTTTTTCTTGGTATCTAACTGATTGCCGTCATCCGGCATCAAGACATTGTATGGTGGGTAGTTTGACTGGGGCGGTCGCCTCCCAAATAGTAACGGAGGCGTGCGAAGGTAGGCTCAGAACGGTCAGAAATCGTTCGTAGAGTGCAATGGCATAAGCCTGCCTGACTGTGAGACTGACAAGTCGAGCAGAGACGAAAGTCGGTCATAGTGATCCGGTGGTTCTGAGTGGAAGGGCCATCGCTCAACGGATAAAAGGTACGCCGGGGATAACAGGCTGATACTGCCCAAGAGCTCATATCGACGGCAGTGTTTGGCACCTCGATGTCGGCTCATCACATCCTGGGGCTGGAGCAGGTCCCAAGGGTTTGGCTGTTCGCCAATTAAAGTGGTACGTGAGCTGGGTTCAGAACGTCGTGAGACAGTTCGGTCCCTATCTGCTATGCGTGTAGAAGAATTGAGAGGAGTTGACCCTAGTACGAGAGGACCGGGTTGAACATACCACTGGTGGACCGGTTGTAGCGCCAGCTGCAGTGCCGGGTAGCTAAGTATGGACGAGATAACTGCTGAAAGCATCTAAGCGGGAAACTCACCTCAAAACTAGTTCTTCCTATAGAGCCGTGGTAGACCACCACGTTGATAGGCTGGATGTGGAAGCGCAGTAATGCGTGCAGCTGACCAGTACTAATAGCTCAATTGGCTTGATTTATGCACTGAAAAAAATTTTTCATAGATATTAAAATTAAATTAATGTTTGTCTCTATCGATTAATATAAATATATTTGCTACTATAAATGCGAGTTAATAGAGTTATATCTTGTGGAAAAATCAATTAATTTAAACAATTTCAAGTCAAACGGATTCTGTTATCTAAATCTATTCGATAAAAAAGAGGTAGATAAAATTTCTTCAAGTTCAAAAAAAATTATTAAATATTTTGAGAATAAAACCGGTTTAGCTGATTTAAATCTGGAAGTAGCAGATATAAACCATAATTATGAGGAAATTGATAATGACTCAAAATCAATTCTAGTTGACAGACGGAAAAGCTATTATGACAATGGCATGATAGATATTTTTAATCCACAAAAAATAAACTCAGAGATTTCAAAAGATTTTATTTTCTTTAGAAACAAAATTAAAAATGAATGCATTGAAAGTTTACAAAAACTTTATAATAAAAAATTTACATTGTCAGCTACAAACATATATCGACATCAAAATACTACAAGGCCTCGTTCAGCTCATTATGATAATGAGGAAGATTATTTTAAATTGTTTTTATATCTTTCAGATGTTGAACAAGATGATGGTGCATTTTTCTTTTATAAATCAAGCCACAGACAAAAAGCAAAAAAATTTTTAATGAATAAGATAAATAAATATATTTTAAAAAAACCAGTTTTAGAAGATAGAAATTTCATTTTTTCAGATAAATATAAAATTAATTTAAAAGGAAAAGTAGGAACTACTGTATTAACAAATGTAAGTGGATTGCACGGATGTAATCCATTTAAAAAAAATACAGATTTTGAGAGAATAGTAATAGTTCAGAGGATTGAACCGGTCTAGTTTTTAACCATTAGCTTTAAATAGAAGTAGTTTTTCTCACTTACTTTAAAATAGTTTTTTATTGCTTTATGATAAACTTCATTTTTATTTACTCTTATATAACCCAAATAATAAACTAATTTTAATATCCAACGATTATTTTTTTTTACCACTGCTATCCAATCATAATTTAATTTATTTTTTTTATTTTTATTTAACTGCCATTTTAAAAAATATAAAACATGAATTAAATTAACTTTTTTTGTATTTGAGTGCCAGCCCCCAATAAAATATTTTTTATTTTTATAATTAATTATTTCTTGATAAAAATAAATTCTTTCTTTTTTATTTATTTTATAAAAATAAATTTCTCGTTTGTTTGTAAACCACCAAATAAAATGATTTACTAATTTAATAGGTTTATTAACAATCATTTTTGTTCTATTGAAATCAAGATTTCTAGAGTTTAAATAATCAGTGATATAACTATCTTTTATTTTAAATATATTTCTCATTTTAGATTAATTTTTTTTAAAATATTTTTAATACCATTTTTTTTAATTACATTATTGTTCTTAATTTTACGAATTCTTGAATTATATTTTATTAAAACTTCTAATAATTCATAAAAATATTTTTCTTTATTTATTTTATGAAAATAAAAAAATTTACCCCATTCATCTAAATCTGATTGATTGTTGTTTTGGTTCTTTACAATTTTTAAGAAAATACTTGGAGTATTTAAATAGCTCATTTCATAAATACTACTTCCAGCAGACCCAACAAAAACTTTTGTTTTATTGAGATAACCTTCAATTTGAAATTTTTTATATAAAATTTTTACAAATTTTGATTTTGAAATTTTCTCTAAATAATTGAAGTTTTTTGAAAAAATTCCAACGCATATAATTAATTTAATTTTATTTCTTACACATATATTTACCATTTTATATATATGCATTTTGAATTTTTTATAATCAAATGTGTTACCAAAATTAACCATAACATATTCTTTTTTTTTATTTTTTAATAAATTATTACTCAATGTGTAATATTTTGGTCCAAGCAATTTAACGCAAGATTTTGGCAAGTATTTTCCAATTCTTTTTTTATTAAATTTTTCATACTTATAATTTATATAAAAATCACAAAACATTTTTCTGTTGAGCAAATCATCTATGACTATTATTTTACTGTTATTTTTTTTAACTTTCTCATGCCACAGATTGGAAAGTCTGTAATCATCAACTATTGTAAATTTTTGATTAAAATTTTTAGTCGCATTATTAAATTTTTTTGCATCAATTTTTTCATTTTTAAATTTTTCAGAGTTTTTGTATAGAAAAATTATTTTATATCCCTTAAGAACAGAATATATTGAATTTGCATCAATTTTTTTATCAAAAACAAAAACTACTTTCTTTTTATTTTTAAGAGAATTTGCAATTTTTAGACATCTATAAAGATGACCCAATCCAACGTTAATCCCAAAATTCAGTCTAAAAACAATGTTTATATTTTCTTTAAATGAGACCACTTCAGTCTAGTTCCAAATTTAATATTTGTTGTTGATTTTTTATTTAAAAAATATTTTAAATATTTAGGATGTAAACCAAATGAAGGTCTTATAGACCTTATGTTTTCCTCAGAAAATTTCTCTCCCGTCTTGATATTTTTGACTATGTATAATGATTTTCTTCCATTTAAATTTGGTTTAGAAGTTTTTGAAATTTTATAAGAAATCAAACCATTAGATTTTTCATTTATTCTTATTATTTTAATCATTTTTGCAAAATTACTAATTGTAGAAGAAAAAAAAGAGTCGACTGATTTAAAATTTTCTAATTTTACATGCCTCTCAATCATGCAGGCTCCAATTGATGCAGCGTGTATCGCAGTATAATTTTCTTCTGTATGATCAGAATACCCAGTAAGAACATTAAATTTTTTCTTAATATCTTGCATTGTATTCAAATTAATTTCGTTAATGGGAGCTGGATATGCAGATGTACATTTTAAAATTATTATTTTTTTATTTTTTTGTTTTTTAATTGTACTAATTGCTAGTTTTAGATCTTTAAAATCTGATAAGCCTGTTGAAATTATAATAGGTTTTTTTGTTTTAGAAACTTTTTCAATTAATGGGATATCTGTAATTTCAGGGGATGCAATTTTGTAGGCAGGACAATCTAATTTTTCAAGTAATTTAAGACTTTTATTGTCAAATACAGAGGCAAAAACAATTATATTATTCTTTTTACAAAATTTAAAAATCTCTGAATACCATTTGAATGGTGTTTCTGCTGTTTTATATAAATTATATAAAGTATTATAATTAGACCATGTGTTGTCTGATTTTATTTGAAAATCTTTATTATTCGAATTAATGGTAATTGTATTTGCTTCATATGCTTGGATTTTAATTGCATCTACATTAATTTTTTTTAATCTTAATATTATTTTTTTTAATACACTTAATTTTCCACAGTGATTAGCAGAAATTTCTGCTACAATAAAAGTTCTTTTTGGTTCAATTTTAATATTTCCAATTTTAAAATTTTTATTACGAATCATCTTTTAGTAATTACATTTTATCTACACATCATATACAATAAAAATTCTTAAGAAAAAATAAATTAAATGGTAAACATTACAATTATTACACCTTTTTTTAATTGTGAGAAAATTATAAAGAAGCACTTTGATTTTCATAAATCTTTAACTAATAAGTCAAATTGTGAAATAATTTATGTTAATGATTGTTCAACAGATAGAAGTTATAGAATATTGAAAAAAAATGTTAACAGAGAAAAAAACAAAAATATATATATTTATTCTTTAAAAGAAAATCATGGACCAGGAATAGCCAGAAATTTTGCAATTAGAAAATCATTAGGTAATTATTTAATTTTTTTAGATGTAGATGATAAATTAGATTTAAAAATTTTTTATAAATTAATTGAAAAAATTAAAAAATATAAAAGTGACATTTTTTTTCTTGGATTTAAAAAAAAAAATAATCCTCAGATTGATTTGTCAAAAAATAAATTTAGTAAAAAAACTTTGCTTGAAAAATATTTAAGAACTGAATTAGATATGAATCCTAATTTTTATTTATTTAAAAAAAGTCTTTTATTAAAAAATAAAATTCTTTTTAAAAAAGGTTTTTATGAAGATATTCCATTTATTTTAAAATGCTTTTTTCATTCAAAGAAATTTAGTTATTTTCCAGAAAAATTATATATTAAAGATAATCTTAAAGGTTCAATTACTAATACATTTTCGGAAAAACATTTAATAAGTTTTGTTAACTCTTCTAGAGAGAAATTTGATTTTTTTAATTTAAAGATGAAATCAAAACTTCCTATGTATTATCAAAATAATTTACAATATGGATTAAGAGGCGATTACTGTTTTGTTAAAAAAAATATTGCTAAGAGTAGATTAAAAAAAAAATATCATAAAAAAATTATAAATTTTTATAAAAAGCTTATCAGTCCTAATTTTACAGCATTGACTCAGTATGATAAGATTGTAAAAGAAGACTTATTTAGTAAATAATATGAAATATTTATCTTGTAGGGATATAGAAAGTTCACTTTACATTGCTCCAAATGAAATCAGATCTTGCTGTCAAAGATTTTTTCATAAAAACAAAATGCGTGGTGATGCAAAACTTCTTGAAATCAAGGATGGAGTTACACCTAAAGCAAATGAAATTAGAGATGCAAGAGAGAATTTGTTTAAAAAAATTCAAAATAATAATGCTGCGAGCTGCGAAGGTTGTCCTTTTTTATATGAGACTGACACTAAACCAAAGTTTTCGAATGAAATTAAACATTTATCTATTGAGCATCATTCAGTCTGTAATTTGCGTTGCACATATTGTAGTGAAACTTATTATGGTGGCAAAAGATCAAAATATAATGTTGTAGAATTTATAGAATATTTAAATAATTCAGGGTCATTTAAAAATTGCAAACAAGTTGTATGGGGTGGAGGAGAACCAACTTTAGATAAATCATTTGATTTAATAATTAAGGAGATAGAAAAAAAAGCTAATCCAAACCTCTATCATAGAGTATTTACCAATTCTACTAGATATCATAAAACTATAGAGGAATTACTTAAAAGAGGATTAATTAAAATTGTTACAAGTGTTGATGCTGGTACAAGAGAAAAATTTAAAGAAGTAAGAGGAAGAGATAAATTTGAGGAATTATTTGTTAATTTAAGAAAATACTCATCTGTAGACCCAAATAGAGTTACGATTAAATATATTCTAACTGAAGAAAATTTGAGTGAAAATGAATTAATTTCATTTGTTAACAAATGTGTAGAATTTAATTTAAGAGAATGTTGTTTTCAAATTAGTATGAACTATAAAAATAAGGACTTAAGCTTAAATTTTTTAAAAGCTTTATTATTTTTGATGGGACTTTTAAAAGAAAACAAAATTTACAAATTTTTTACTGATGATCATGTTTCTGCAAGATTTAGAGAGCTAAATGAAGAAAATAAATCAGAAATTTTTAGATTTATAGATGAAAAAAATTTAAGTAATGTTGTGTTTGTAAAGAATACTTTTGATAAAATTAATATTTATGGTGCTGGAGATATTGCTGAAAATATAATTTTAAAAAATATGTTAAAATTTAACAAAAATAACATCGAACTTTACGATGGAGATCCAAATAAAATAGGTAAATTAATTGGTGGTATCGAAATTAAAAATCCAGAAGAGATAAAAAGAAATAATAATAAAATTTATATTTCAGCTGCTCAAAGTTATGACGATATCTATTCAAATTTGTTAAGTATGAATATTTCAGATAATAGGATAGTTTCGGGATTATTTTTATAATTTGATGCCTACTAGAATTGCAATAATACCAGCAAGATCTGGATCGATAAGAATTAAAGACAAAAATACAAAAGATTTTCATGGAAAGCCTTTAATTTCCTATTGTCTTTCAGAAATAAAAAAATCAAAAATGTTTGATAAAATTCATATTTCTACAGATAGCAATAAAATTGTTAATTTAGCGAAAAAAATAAACATTAAAACCGACTTTTTAAGAACTAAAAAACTAAGTCAAGATAAGGCAAGTATTCAAGAAATTATTGAATTTGTTATAGCGAAATATTCTAGTGCTGGTCTAAATTTTGATGAAGTTTGGTTATTTTTTGCAACAAACCCTTTTATAAATACAAATATTATTGAAAAAGCATACAGCATTTACTTAAAAAATAAAAAAAAATATTCCATAATCACAGTTACAAAATATAACTATCCTATTGAATGGTCAGGCTTTATCAAAAATAAAAAATTAAAACCTATATTTCCAAAATTAATATCTAAGGACTCTAAAAAGACTTATAAAGCTTTGTGTGATGCTGGAATGTTAGTTATTTACCAGAGGA
>CACBDD010000023.1 GCA_902537905.1 uncultured Pelagibacteraceae bacterium
AAAAATAGATATTTCTAAAAATGAATGGATTGTATTTAATCCAACAATTTTTTCAGGTAATGAAAAGAATGATTTTAATGTAATTCGCCTAAAGTCAAATTTTGATTATGAGAGAATTCAGAGCCTTTTTTCAAATTTATCCTCACTTTCAATTTTAGAATTATTTCAATTAAAGAAGAATTATAACTTACTTAACTTATCAACAACTGAGATTAGAATTCAAATTCAAAAAATATTATCTTTTCCTTTTTATTTAAGTTTAATGACAATTTTGGCTGGAGTAATTATGTTTAATTTTAGAATGCAAAAAAGTAACACAATAAAAATTTCCTTTGGATTGTTTTTATCAGTTTTAATTTATTATATTAATAATTTTCTTCATGTTTTGGGTAAAACTGAGAAGATTAATATTATACTATCAGTTTGGGTATCAATATTTATTTTAATAATTATAAATTTTATTTACACTTTAAAAATAAATGAAAAATAGAAATCAACTTACTCTAATATTTTTTTTTATTTATTTTTGTTTGACTTGTTACTCTCAATCTAGTGAGAGTTTTAATTTTGATGTAACAGAAATTGAAATTAAAGAGAATGGAAATAAGTTCATAGGTAAAAATAAAGGTACCGCAACATCTGTTGATGGTACTAAAATTGATGCAAATAGCTTCGAGTATAATAAAATTAAAAATATTTTAACTTCCTCAGGAAAAGTCAAAATTTTTGATCCTGAGAATAATATAACAATCTATTCTGATGAGGTAATTTATCTTAAAAATGATGAGTTGATTTTTTCAAAAGGTAATTCAAGAGCTATTGGTCTAAATTTTCAAATCGAAGCAATAAATTTCAAATACGATAAGTTAAAAAATATAATTTATGCTCAAGATAAAGTGAGAATTGAAAACAAAAAGGAAAACTATTTAATCTTTTCAGATAAAGTAACTTATAACAAAAAAGACGAAATAATTTTTGCTAATGGCAATTCAAAAGCAATAGACAATCAAGTTGAATTAGATGCTAATAATTTTGAATACAATAAATTAAGTAACATAATCTATGCTACAGGAAATGTTAAAATTAATAATAAAAAGGAAAACTATTTAATCTTTTCAGATAAAGTAACTTATAACAAAAAAATTGGAAAAATTTTTACAAAAAATAATTCAAAAGCACTTTCTGAAGGTATAGAATTAAATGCTGAAATATTTAATTATGATGAAAAAAAAAATATATTAGAGGCTAAAGGCAAGGTTAAAATAGAGGATAAAATAGAGGATTATATTTTAGAGACTGAATACCTAAATTATGACAGAAATTTACAGAAAATTTTTACAAAAGGCAAAACAAAGACCGTAATAGAAAAAAAGTATGAATTTAATTCCAAAAACGTTTTTCTAGATAGGAATTTAAAAGAATTAAAATCAAATAATTTTTCAACAATTAAGGACGATAATTCAAATTTCTATAAATTGTCTAAATTCTTATATTTTTATGATGAAAAATTATTGAGGGGTAATGATATCGAAGTTGAAACTAATTTTAAACAAGAAAAGAGTGATAAATTTTTTTTTAAAAATGCATTTATAAATTTTTTAAACAATTCATATATATCAAAAGATACGAGAATAAATATCCATAAAAAAGTTTTTGATAAAGAAAGAGATTTAGAGGAAAATGAAGAAAATATTTTTGCGGGAGAAAATGACCCCCGTATATATGGGTCATCTTCATATGGAAATGAAGATACTGTTGTATTAAATAAAGCAATTTTTACAAGTTGTAAAAAAAATGATGGGTGTCCACCTTGGAGCATCAAAGCAGATAAAATAACTCATGATAGAGTTAATAAAAATATTCACTATAAAAATGCTATTTTAAATCTTTACGATATACCTGTTTTTTACTTTCCAAAATTTTTTCATCCAGATCCATCTGTAGAGAGAAGATCTGGCTTGCTTCAACCTCGATTAAATAATTCTAATGTTTTGGGATCATCAATTCACATGCCGTACTTTCATGTTATTTCAGATAATCAAGATCTTACTTTAAAACCGACAATATTTGATAACAGAATTTACATGTTTCAAAATGAATATCGTCAAGAAAATAAAAATTCATCATTTATTGCTGATTTCAGTTATTTAAAGGGTTATCAATCTAAAATTAGTGGTAATGATTATAGTAACAGAAATAGTATCTCACATTTATTTTCAAAATTTAATGTCAATTTAGGATTAAAAGATTTTGTAACAAGTAAACTAGAATTTTTTCTAGAAAAAACTAATAACGACACCTATCTAAAAGTCTTTGAAAATGTTCTCTTTGTTGACAAAGATAAACTTGAAAAAGACTTAAAGGATAAAAATAATTTAACATCAGGAGTTAAATTAATTTTAGACAATGATGATTATAATTTTGCTACAGGATTAACTAATTACGAAAATCTTCAAAAAGATAATAATGATCGTTATCAACAAGTTCTTCCTTATTATGAATTTTCGACATCATTATTTTCTAATGAAAATGGAAGTGTAAATTTAAACTCTAATGGACGTAATGTATTGCAAAATACTAATAATTTTAGAAGTACTCTTATAAATACTATTAACTATAGTACATCTGATATTTTTACTGAAAAAGGGTTTGTAAATAATTTTGGTATATATTTTAAAAATCTGAATGCAACAGGCAAAAATGATACAAAATATAAATCTAGCCTTCAAAGTGAATTATTAAATATTTATGAATTCAATACTAAATACCCTTTGTTTAAAGAAAATAAATATAATACAAATTTTATTATTCCTAAAGTTTCATTTAGATTAAATCCTAGTGACATGAAAAATTATTCATCAGAAAATAGACTTATAACTACTGACAATATATTTGGAATTAATAGGTTGGGAATTAGTGATAGTTATGAATCGGGTAAATCGTTAACATTGGGAATTGACTTTAAAAAAGAAAATAAAGAAGATATTGACAAATATCTTGAGATTAAATTTGCCACTGTTTTAAGAGATACTAAAGAAAGTAAAATTCCTACGTCAAGTTCTTTAAATAGATCAACATCAAACTTATTTGGATCAGTTGAAAATAGTTTTTCAGATTTTTTCTCTTTAAATTATGATTTTGCAATTGATAACGATTTTAATAAATTCGAGCATAATGCAATTGAGGCAGAATTTACTGTAAACAACTTTGTAACAACATTTAATTTTTTAGAAAAAGCTGGAGAAACAGGTGATGTAAATACAATAGCAAATACAACAAAACTAAATTTTGATAATCAAAATAGCCTAGTTTTTAAAACAAGAAGAAATAGAAAAATTAGTTTAACCGAATATTACGATTTGGTTTATGAATATCAAAACGATTGTTTAACTGCTGGTATCAAATATCGAAAAACCTACTATCAAGACAGAGATTTAAAACCAAAAGAGGATTTATTTTTTACAATCACATTGTTTCCTTTGACTTCTTTGGATCAAAAGATAGACAACAATCTATATAGAAATTAATTTATTTATGAGACAATTATTAATATTAATAACTTTCATAATTTTTATTCCTCTAAAAAATATTGGTGCTTTAGAAAACAAAATTGTCACAATAATAGATAATGAAATTATAACTTCTATAGATATTGAAAATGAAAAAAACTACCTTAAAGCACTTAATCCAAATATAAAAAATATAGATGAAGAAAGATTAAATTTAATTTCTAAAAATTCTCTTATTAGAGAAAAAATTAAAGAAAATGAAATATTAAAATATACTGATAAAATTAAATTGAATGAGGAATTTTTGAATGGATTGGTTGAACAAAGATATTCAAGATTAAAACTAAATAATAAGAAGCAATTTTTAAATTATATTAAACAATACGATATTAATATTCAAACAATTGAAAAAAAGCTTTCAATTGAAGCTATATGGAATCAACTAATATATCAAAAATTTTCAAAAAATATCAAAATTGATCAAAACAAATTGAGAGAAGAGATAAAAATTAAATTTTCTAAGGAAGAAAAAAATTTTCTCTTGTCTGAAATCTTATTTAAGATCAATAATAAAAATAATTTAAAAAAAAAATATACTGAAATAATTAAAGATATTGATAAAGGAAATTTTGAAAGTGCTGCTCTGATACACAGTGTCTCCGATAGTTCTAGTTTAGGAGGGAAACTTGGATGGATTAAAGAAAGCTCTTTAAACGAAACTATTAACTCTGCACTATTTAGTTTAAAAAAAGGTGATGTTACAAAACCAATTTTTACACCTAATGGTTATCTTATTTTAAAAATTGATGAAATTGAATACATTAAAAAAAATTATGATGAAAAAAGTGAGTTAGATGAATTAATTAAATTAAAAACAAATCAACAATTAAATCAACAATCAAATATTTATTTTAATAAAATAAAAAAAAATTTCAGTATTAATGAATTATAAGCCTATTTTAATTGTAGCAGGTGAACCTAATAGTATTTTTTTTGAAATTTTTTTTAAAGCTATAAATAGAAAAATTAAAAGTCCTTTGGTTCTAATTGCTTCACAAAAATTATTGTTATTACAAATGCAAAAATTAAAATTTAGCAAAAAAATCAAAATACTAGATGTTAAAAAAATAAAAAATTATTCACTTAACAATAAAGCAATAAATTTAATTGATGTGAAATATGATCAAAAAAAACCTTTTGAGAAAATTTCAAAAAAATCAAACGTATATCTTAATAAATCTTTTTTAATTGCTTTAGAACTTATTAAAAAAGGTTTCACAAATAAATTTATAAACGGTCCTATATCAAAAAAAACTTTTCTTAAAAAAAAGAAATTAGGAATTACTGAATACATATCAGATAAATTCACTGTTAAAAAAAATGCAATGTTGATTTACAATAGAAAGCTATCAGTATGTCCTCTAACAACTCATGTTCCTATTAAATCTGTTGCTAGAAAAATAACTCAAAAACTTATTGTGGATAAAATAAAACTTATTAACAATTTTTATAAACAAAAGTTAAGATTAAATCCAAAAATAGCTGTATTGGGATTAAATCCTCATTGTGAAACTGTGAGTTATTTTGATGAAGATAAAAAAATAATTACTCCCGCTATAAATTATTTAAAAAGAAAAAACTTTAGAGTCTTTGGTCCTTTTTCTTCAGACACAATTTTTTTAAAACAAAATCGATCTAAATATAATGTAATTCTTGGAATGTATCATGATCAAGTTTTAACTCCTTTAAAAACATTATATGAGTATGATGCTATAAATATAACTTTAGGATTACCTTTTATAAGAATATCGCCTGATCATGGGCCAAATGAATACATGCTTGGTAAAAATAAATCTAACCCTCTTAGTTTAATAAGAGCAATCTCATTTTTAGATAAATATTGATAAAAGCAAAAAAAAGTTTAGGCCAAAATTTTTTAATTGATAACAAAATTTTAAATCAGATTGTTAATTGTGTTGAAATTGAGAACAAAAATATATTAGAAATAGGACCAGGCACAGGTAACCTTACTAAATATATTTTAAATAAAAAACCTAAAAAATTTACGGTAATTGAGAAGGATAATAATCTTATAGATAATTTAAAGGAACAATTTAAGGAAAATTTAAATATTATTAATGATGATGTTTTGAATATAGACGAAAGCTTACTATTTAAAGAAAGAGTAATTGTATTCGGAAATTTACCATATAATATTTCTACAGAGATACTAAGTAAATGGATAATAAATATAAAAAAAGATTTTTGGTTCGAAAATTTAGTTTTAATGTTTCAAAAAGAGGTAGCTGATAGAATAATAGCTAATTACAATAATTCAAATTACGGAAGATTATCTATTCTAGCAAATTGGAAATTAATTATAAAAAAAATATGTGATATAAAACCTAGTTCATTTTCACCAAAGCCAAAGATAGATAGTAGTTTGCTTTTATTTTCTCCAAAAAAAGATTTCTATAAAATAAAAGATCCAAAAAACTTAGAAAAAATTACAAGGATTTTTTTTAATAATAGAAGAAAAATGATTAAAAAACCATTCAATCAAATTTTTAATGGAGACCTTAGAGTATTGGAAAAACTTAAAATTGACTTAAATTTAAGACCTCAAAACTTAGATATTGAAACTTATTATAAACTCACTGAAGAATATGAGAATTTAAGAAGTTAGTTTTTCAATATGGCTTCTCACAAAATTAATATCATAATCTTTGGAACCATCATTTAACTCTGCTTCAATAAGATTATCAATTTTGTTATAACATTTTTCAATTTTATCATTTATAATTACATAATCATAATTTATCCAATGCAAAACATCTCTTTCAAACTGTTTCATTCTTTCTTCTGCAATCAACTTATCTTTCATATCTCTATTTGATAACCTTTGAAATAAAACTTCTTTACTTGGGGGTAAAATAAAGAAAGAAACCAACTTAAAATCAAGCTTTTTATTTTTTATTTGATCTGCACCTTGCCAATCAATATCAAACAAAACATTTTTACCTTTGTTTAAATTATCAATGACTGGTGTCCTTGTTGTACCATAATAATTATTAAATACTTTTGCATATTCTAGAAACTCCTCATTTTTAATTAACCTCAGGAATTCATTATCATTAACAAAATAATAATCTTTATGATTGGTTTCACCGGGTCGAGGATTTCTAGTGGTATGAGAAATAGAAACTACGTAATTTTTTTTTTTTGAGAATAATTTCGCTAACGTAGTCTTGCCTGCTCCAGATGGAGAGGAAAGTATGATCATTACCCCATCTTTTTCTGAGGGCATTAAATTTTCTAGTTTGCTTTTCCTTCGATAAACTTAACTGCATCTCCAACAGTTAAAATTTTCTCTGCTTCACTATCTGAAATTTCAGATCCAAATTCTTCCTCAAAAGCCATCACTAATTCAACTGTATCTAAGCTATCAGCTCCTAAATCATCTATAAAACTTGACTCTTCAGTTACTTTTGCTTCATCGATACCTAAGTGATCTGCTACAATTTTTTTTACTTTGCTTGAAACGTCTTCTGACATATTGATCCTTTTTTGTTATATTTCGTTAATAGTTTAAAAAGCTATTTTGTCAAGCCATATACATGCCACCATTAACATGCAAGGTTTCGCCGTTTATGTAGCTAGATTGATTAGAGCATAAAAAACACACAGCATTTGCAATATCATCAGTTTCTCCAAGGCGACCTGAGGGTATTTTTGATATTATAGTTTCTTTGAATTTGTCATCTATCTTATCAGTCATCGCAGTTTTAATAAAACCAGGAGAAATACAATTCACATTAATGTTCTTCTTTGCATACTCGATTGCTAAACTTTTTGACATTGCCACTATTCCTGCTTTTGATGCGGTATAGTTAGCCTGACCCAGGTTTCCAGTATGACCTACAACAGAAGTAATATTAACTATTTTTCCAGATTTGTTTTTTAACATTTTTTTAATTGCAAATTTACTCATTAAAAATGTTGAGGTTAAATTAACTTCAATAACTTTTTTCCACTCTTCTAAACTCATTCTAATTGCCAAATTATCTTGAGTAATTCCAGCATTATTTACAATACAGTCCAAACTTCCTCCAAGTTCTTTCGTTGCATTCTCAATAAATTCTTCAATTTTTTCACTTTCAGAAATATTAAATTTTAAAATTTTTATTTTTTCAAAGTGTTTTTTTAATTCTTCAAGTTTTTCTATTCTTGTTCCAGTAGCTAAAATATTTGCTCCATTCTCAATTAATTTTTTTACAATCGAATTTCCTATTCCTCCAGAGGCTCCAGTAACAATTATATTTTTATTTTTCAAATCATTCATATTTTTAAATTTCCAATATCTTCATTAGAATTTATAGCATTAATTTTTACACTCCTTTTTATTCTTTTTATCAAGCCTGATAAGACTTTCCCAGGCCCTATTTCAATAAAATGATCAACATCATTATTTATCATATTTATAACACTTTCTCTCCATCTTACTCTATTTTCAATTTGTTTAATTAAAAGTAATTTTAAATCTTCAACATCTGAAATAACTTTAGCTGTTACATTTGATATTAATTTATTACTTCCATCAGAAAATGAAATTTTGTTTAATTCTTCTGTCATAATCTCTGTTGCTTTGCTCATAAGGCTACAGTGAAAAGGAGCACTAACTGGAAGTTTTAAATTTTTAATTGAATTATATTTTAATGTTTCGGTTAATTTTTCTAAATCTTGAGTTTTTCCACTCAAAACTATTTGTCCTTCTGAATTATCATTTGCTATTTGTGCCAAAAATTTGGTCTCATTATCTTTTAATATTTTTTCTATTGCTTCAACAGTTGATCCAAGCACTGCAACCATACCTCCCTCACCCTTTGGCACAGAATTTTGCATTGCATCACCTCTGATTCTTAAAATTTTTAATGTTTCTGCAAAGTTTAAATATCCAGCGCAAGATAAAGCAGAATACTCACCCAAAGAATGTCCAGCAAAATATTTTGCTTTATTTAAATCAATATTAAATTCTTTTTTAATAACGTTAAATATTGAATAACTTATTAAAAAAATTGCCGGTTGTGTGTTTGCTGTCAAATCAAGCTCTTCTTTAGGTCCTTCTAATATTAGCTTTGAAATTGAATAATTTAATGTCTCATCGGCCTCTTTAAATAGGGTTTTGACAAGCTCAAATCTGTCATAAAACTCTTTTCCCATTCCAACTATTTGAGATCCTTGACCTGGAAATATTACTGAAAACATAAAAAAATATTACTAATCTTGTGTTTTTATCTATTGTAATTGAACTTTTATAATAGTATATCCTCACTTTTTATTAAAGAACTTAAATGAACTTATACGAACATACTATAATCGCTAGACAAGATACTTCTCCGAGTGAGTTAAAGCAGTTAACTGATAAATATTCTAAAATTGTTGAAAAAAATGAAGGTGAGGTTGTAAAAACTGAGAACTGGGGCCTTCTAAACCTTTCTTATCTAATTAAGAAAAATAAAAAAGGAAGCTACATTCATTTTAAGATC
>CACBDD010000024.1 GCA_902537905.1 uncultured Pelagibacteraceae bacterium
CGCTGATACATTATCTGAGGTTTTTGGAATAATAATTTTTCCTTGTCCTGAAATTTCAACCTCAGTTCCAGAACTATTTGCGCTTATTACTTTAGAATTAATAAAGTTCATCTTTGGTGAACCAATAAATCCACCAACGAATAAATTTTCTGGCTCAGTATATAGTTTTAATGGTGATCCTTTTTGAGAAACAATACCTTGATCTAACACAACTATATCATCTGCAAGCGTCATTGCTTCAGTTTGATCATGAGTAACATAAATCATCGTAGCATTTAATTGATCATGTAATTTAGCAAGCTCTACTCTC
This sequence comes from uncultured Pelagibacteraceae bacterium, assembly GCA_902537905.1. Classification (GTDB taxonomy): domain Bacteria; phylum Pseudomonadota; class Alphaproteobacteria; order Pelagibacterales; family Pelagibacteraceae; genus Pelagibacter. Next base: position 311 of record CACBDD010000024.1, read on the forward strand.
ATTTGTACTCTTAAAGCTGCATCTAAATTAGACAATGGCTCATCAAACAAAAAAACTTTTGGTTTTCTTGTAATAGCTCTTCCAATTGCAACTCTTTGTCTTTGTCCACCAGACAATTGTTTTGGTTTTCTCTCTAAATATTCTTCAATTTGAAGAATTTTAGCAGCCTCCATAACTCTATCTGTAATTTCCTCTTTAGATTTTTTTTCAATTTTTAAACCAAAAGCCATGTTATCAAACACTGTCATGTGTGGATACAAAGCATAAGATTGAAAGACCATTGCTATATTTCTTTCTTTTGGTGGAAGATCATTCACAACTTGTCCATCTATTGAAATTGTTCCTGAGTTGATTTCCTCTAAGCCAGCAATCATTCTTAACATTGTTGATTTACCACACCCACTTGGCCCAACCAATACAGTGAAAGATTCACTTTTAATGTCTAGAGACACATCTTTAATTACATGTGTAGATCCAAAAGATTTATTTATGTTTGAAATATTTATCTCTGCCATCTTGATTTAATATTTATATTGTATTTTAGTTTATATTTGTTTATATTTATTTAGCATATTTATAAACTGGAGAAAATACAATGACCAAAATTGCAATTATTGGAGCAGGACCTTGTGGCCTTTCAATGTTAAGAGCTTTCGAACACCTTGAAAATAAAGGTGAAAAAATTCCGGAAATAGTTTGTTTTGAAAAACAAGAAGATTGGGGAGGTTTGTGGAATTATAATTGGAGAACAGGTAGTGACCAATATGGAGACCCAGTTCATAATAGTATGTATAGATATTTATGGTCAAATGGTCCTAAAGAATGTTTAGAATTTGCGGATTATTCTTTTGATGAACATTTTGGACAACCAATTCCTTCTTTTCCGCCTAGGGAAGTGTTGCAAGATTATATTCTTGGTAGAGTAAGCAAAGGAAAAATTAAAAATAAAGTTAAACTAAATACAAAAGTAACGAATGTAACTTTCAGCAATGAAAAGTTTGAAATAACTTATCAAGACAAAGCTAAAGATGAAATCTCAAAAGATACATTTGATTATCTAGTTGTGTCTACTGGACATTTCTCTGTTCCATTTATTCCTGAATATAAAGGAATGAATTCTTTCCCAGGAAGAATAATGCACTCTCACGATTTCAGAGATGCCGAGGAATTCAGAGGAAAAGATGTGATCGTTTTAGGAAGCAGTTATTCAGCTGAAGATGTTGCTCTACAATGTAATAAATATGGTGCAAAAAGTGTAACTATTGGATATCGAAATGCACCTATGGGATTTAAATGGCCTAAAGGTATGAAAGAAGTTCATTATCTAGATAGATTGGAAGGAAAAAAAGCAATTTTTAAAGATGGTACCGAACAAAATGCAGATGCAATAATCTTGTGCACAGGTTACTTGCACCATTTTCCATTTTTAGATGAAAGTATAAAATTAAAAACACATAACAGATTATATCCACCAAAATTGTATAAAGGAGTTGTTTGGCAAGATAATCACAAACTTTTATATCTTGGTATGCAAGATCAATTCCATACTTTCAATATGTTTGATTGTCAGGCTTGGTTTGCAAGAGATGTGATTATGGGAAAAATTCAAATACCAAGTACCGATGAAGTAAATAAAGATATCAATAAATGGGTTGCTATGGAGGAAAAATTAGAAAACCCAGATCAAATGATTGATTTTCAAACTGAATACACAAAAGAACTTCATGATATGTCTGATTATCCAAAAATAGATTTTGAATTAATCAGAAAACATTTCAAAGAGTGGGAACATCATAAAGTAGAAGATATCTTAACTTACAGAAACAAATCCTTTTCATCTCCTGTGACTGGTTCTGTTGCACCTATACACCATACCCCATGGGAAACTGCTATGGATGACTCGATGAAAACTTTTTTAAATAAATAATTAATAATTAATTTTTAATTTTTTATTTTTTGTGATTGCACTTAATAATGCATGCATAAGTGGTATTTTATTTTTTTTGATTTTTTTTAATACGTAAGGTGCAATCTCTTTAGCAAGATCAGCGCCCTCTACTGTATCGTTTTTCATAAATTTTTTTTTTGCAATTTTAAAAGTGTATCCTTTTCCTAAATATTCACCCATTTTACTATTTCTCCCTCCAACAGCGCTGACATATAAGTCGCCAACTCCAGCTAACCCATGAACAGTTTCTTTTTTGCCTCTAAAATATTTTATTAAATATTCCATTTCATCTAACGATTTTCTAAACAAAGCTGAAGCAGTATTTTCACCTTCACCTGATCCAATAATCATAGAATATATATTTTTTATTGCAGATGAAAATTCAACACCCTTTACATCGCTTGAGTACTCTGTTTTGTAATATGTGGTTGAAATTAACTTTCCTATATTTATAGCAATATTTATATTCTTGTTTGCTATAACAGTGTAACTTTTAATCTTTTTTGCTAACTCTTTAGCTAAACAAGGTCCTTTTAATACTGAAATATTTAAATTTTGATTTCCTTTGCTTAATTGTTCTGACATCGTAATAATTTTATTAATATTTTGATCAAACTTAAGACCTTTGGTTAAAACAAGAATAGAGGTTTTTCTTTTTATATTTTTTAAATGCTCTCTAACCATATCAATTCCAATAGAACTTACAGCAACAACAACCAGGTCCCATTTTTCATTAAGTAATTCTGATGAAAATTTTTTGATAGAAACTTTTTTTGATAATTTAAGTTTTAATGTTGGATGAAATTTATTTTTTTTTAATAATTTCTTTTGAAGATCTTTGTTATATAGTTCGGTCAAAGTTACTTTATGATTATTATCAACTAAAGGAAATGTAAAAGCGGCACCCATTGCGCCAGCGCCAATTACTAAAATCTTTCTCATAGATTATACTAAGCTAAAGTCTTTTTAATTGCTAATTTCCAGCCATTTAAAAGATCTTTTCGAAAATTTTGTTTCATTTTAGGTTTAAATATTCTGTCTTTTTTCCACATATTTTTAATTTGATTTAAAGATTTATATTCTCCTATTTGATGTCCTGCCAACAATGCTACACCTAAAGCAGTTGTCTCTAATATTTTTGGTCTAACTACTTTTAAATTAATAATGTCAGCTAAAAATTGTGTGAACCAATTATTTGCAACCATTCCACCATCTACTTTAACTATTTTTGGTTTCAAACCATCCTTGTTCATTGAATCAAACAAATCAAAACTTTGATAACCAACAGATTCAACTGTTGCCCTAACTATACTTTTCCAGTCACTATCTCTTGTTAGTCCTGTAATTACCCCTCTAGCATCTGGTCTCCAATAAGGAGCTCCCATTCCACTAAAAGCCGGTACAACAAAAACACCGTCATTAACTTTAGAGGACTTTGAAATCTTTTCAGTTTCAGGTGCTTTTTTGATCAATTTTACTTTATCTCTTAACCATTGAACTCCTGCGCCCGCTATAAAGATTGAACCTTCTAAGGCATAAGTATTTTTATTATTTAATCGATAGCAAATAGTAGTCAGTAATTTGTTTTTTGAATAAATTTTCTTTGGACCAGTGTTCATAATAACAAATGCACCAGTGCCATATGTACTTTTTATAGATCCTTTTTCAAAACAAGTTTGTCCAAATGCTGCAGCCTGCTGATCTCCAAGAACTGCAGAAATTGAAATTTCAACTCCTGTAATTTTTTTATCTGTTTTTCCAAAATTATCTGCTGAGTTTTTAACTTCTGGTAAAATTTTTTGTGGAATATTTAATTTTTTTAAAATTTCTTTGTCCCATTTATTATTATTGATATTATACAGCATTGTTCGGCTTGCATTAGATGCTTCAGTTAAATGTTGCTTACCTTTTGTTAATTTCCAAATCAAAAATGTATCTACAGTCCCAAACAATAAATCATTTGAACTAAGAAGTTTTTTTGAAATTTTAACATGATCTAAAATCCATTTAATTTTAGTTGCTGAGAAATATGGATCTATAAATAATCCAGTTTTATTTCTAAATAGGTTTTCATAATTTTTTTTCTTAAGTAATTTACAGTAATCTTGGGTTCTTCTATCTTGCCATACAATTGCATTGTAAATTGGCTTTCCTGTTTTTTTATTCCATAAAATTGTAGTTTCCCTTTGATTTGTAATTCCGATTGTAAGTATGTGACCTTTTAATTTTTTTGCTTTATTTATTACTTGTTTTAAAGCTTTAAGAGTTGTGAACCAAATCTCATTTGGATTATGTTCAACCCATCCATTTTTTGGAAAATATTGTTTAAATTCAAATTGTGAAACAAACACAATATTACCTTTTGTATCAAATAAAATTACTCTTGATGATGTTGTTCCTTGATCGATAGAAATAATAAATTTTTTCAATGGACTAAGCTATACCTAAATGTTTTTTTCTTTTCTCAACCCAAGTTCTTATTAAATTATCAAAAATCAAACCTATGAAAGCAACACAAATACCCAGTGTTAAACCTATTCCAGCTCCATTTTTATCTGACAATGCTTTTAAAATATATTGTCCTAAATCTTCTGTGCCAATAAAAGCTCCTATAATCACCATAAATAAAGCAAATACGATGGTTTGATTTATCCCAAGCATCATATGTGGAAAGGCTAAAGGAAATTCAATCTTAGTTAATCTTTGAAATTTATTTACACCAGACATAGTTGCGGCTTCATGCAAGCCGACAGGAACACTTCTTAATCCTTCAATAGTATATCTGGTTGCTGGAATCGTTGCGTAAACAATTACTGCAATTAAAACTGAAGTATCTGTAATTCCAAATAACATCATTACTGGAATTAAGTATACGAATGATGGAAAAGTTTGAAAAATATCACAAACCCCTAACATAAACGCTGCGGACTTTTTATTTTGGAAACATAAAGTTCCAACAGTAAAACCTATTAAACAAGAAACTACCACTCCAAAAGTTGCCATGTATAATGTAACTAATGCTCTGTCCCACCATGGACTTAATGCTATAAATAGAGTTAAAGCAGCAACAACTAATGCTGATCTAATTCCTCCAATTAAATATCCAGCACCTACGGCTAATACTAAAGTAGCAACTGCTGGCATTCTTAAATATAAAGCCCTCATGGGTTGAAGCACATCTACAATTAACCAAGTATTAAATGCTTTTATGTAAACAAAAAATGTATCAAAAATCCAATCAACACCTTTGTTCCAAAAATCAGCTGTTGAAATTCCTTTGTTATGAGGAACTTCAAATAAATAATTAAACGTATCTTTAAAAACAAATGTTCCAATATAAGCAAGAATTATTCCAACAACTATTGATCCACCAAAAAATATAATATTTTTATTTCGTTGGTAAAAAGTAAGATTACCAAAATAGTCTTGTTGTTGATTTGCCCAAGCCAATGACATTTTATCTAATAAAATTGCAATCAAACTAATACACAAACCCGCTTCAAGAGCTAGACCAATATTAAGTTGGTTTAGAGCAAGTAATAAGTTAAATCCTAATCCTTTAGCACCAATAAATGCAGAGATTACTGCCATAGAAAAACAAACCATAATAACTTGGTTAACCCCAATTAAGATATCTCTTCTTGCAGTTGGAATAAGTACTTTGGTCATTAGCTGCCAGTTTGTGCAACCACTCATTCTTCCAGCTTCGATTACTTCTGGAGGAACTGCCCTTAGTCCAAGAATAGTTAATAAAATCATTGGAGGCACTGCTACTACCATTGTAATTATTACAGCTGCATGATCACCAACACCAAATAAAACAAGTGCAGGAACTAATACTGCGTATTGAGGCATTGTTTGCATTACTAAAAGAATTGGATACAAAGCATTTTCAACTCTTTTACTTTTATAAGCAGCAATACCTAAACTGATTCCAAATACAAATGACAATGGAACTGCAACTAATATAAAAGAAAGTGTTTGCATAGAAGGTTTCCACTGACCAAATATTGAAATATAAACCATTGTTAAACCTGCAAATAAAGCAAGTCCTTTACCACTCAATTTATATGCAAGTATTGTTGCTCCAGCCGCAACTATAGTCCAAGGTAATCCAGGTAATTCCAACCAAGGATAAGCATCAATAAAATCCCAGCTAGTGAACGCAACTATAGTTTCTAATCCTCCAAGTAAAATTTCTCTAATTAATTCAATTAAAAACGTCATAAAAGCCGTTAAATTTCTACTTATCTGTAATAATAAAGGTCTAGTTTTGAACTCTTGAGTATCTTCATTCCAAAATTCCATTGGCATCCACTCATTCATTAAGAAAAATAAAGAGTCGTTTATCCAGATAGGCAACCAACCAAGCAAAGGAGGCAATCTCCAAAATACATCAAAAGCATAATATCGGACTTCTTTACCTAGAAAAAAATAGACACTTTGGTTAGGATCTTTTACAAATTCTGCTTGACCTCTTATAAACTTATAAGTTTCAGGAACATCGATTGCAAAACATAAAGCAAAAAATACAATTAACAAAAATAACCATTGGAATAATTTTGGATATTTTTTTAAATACTCCATATTTTAGCTATTATTTTTTCTTCCTCCAAAAACTGTATCAATAATTGTTGAAGGTTTTATTGAGCCAATAATATTATTATTTGAGTCAACCACTCCTACAATTTTTTCTTGAGTGAGAATTTTTTCTGCAACGTTTTCTATTATGTCGTCTTTTGAAACTTTAATATCTCCTAAATTATCTTTATTGGAACTATCCATTACATCTTCAATGACTAAAACTTTCTCTCTTGGAACTTCCTCAGTAAATTTTCTTACATATTCGGTCGCAGGATTTAAAACTATATTAGCTGGTGTATCTAACTGCTCTATTATTCCATCTTTCATTATAGCAATTCTATCCGCTAATTTTAAAGCTTCATCAAAATCGTGAGTAATAAACATAATAGTTTTTTGTAACTTTTCTTGCAGTCTTAAAAACTCATCTTGCATTTCTTTTCTTATTAATGGGTCTAATGCTGAAAATGGTTCATCTAAGAACCAAATATCAGGTTCCACTGCTAAGGATCGAGCAATCCCAACTCTCTGTTGTTGACCTCCTGAAAGTTCTCTTGGAAAATAATTTTCTCTTCCATCTAGCCCAACAAGTTTAACCATTTCCATTGCTCTACTAATACTATCTTCAGTCTTGATACCTTTTATCTGAAGTGGGAAAGCAATATTTTCCACAACTGTTTTGTGAGGTAACAAGGCAAAGCTTTGAAAAACCATTCCCATTTTATTTCTTCTAAGTTCAATTAACTCTTTGTTGTTCAATTGAAGCAAGTCTTGGCCTTCTATAAAAATTTTTCCTCCTGTTGCATCTGTTAACCTTGAAATACATCTTAGTAATGTTGATTTACCTGATCCAGACAAACCCATCACTACTAGCATTTCTCCCTTTGCAACTTCAAATGAAGCGTTGTTCACTCCAACTATACAGCCCTTTTCTTGAAATGTTTTTGCATCAACATTGCCGTTAGACTCTTCAAGCATTTTTTTGGCATTCTCACCAAAAATTTTATAAACTGACTCACACTTAATAACGGTCTCAGACATAAATCTTCTCAAAGTTATATGATATTCAATAAAATTTAAATGTTAAATATTGTAACCTTTCATACTTAAAAATTCTTAATATAGTAAACTCTTGTATCAATTCCTGTGCTTAAGAAACTTAAAGCTTCACCACTAACAGTTATACTTTCATCTACTCCGACATTGTTTCCACTTACAGTAAAACCAGCGTAACACTTGCTTTTTTCTTCATCCCATTTAACGAAAGTTTCATCAATTTTATTTCCGTTAATCGTATAAAGTTCATGGGCTCTAAAATTTAAAAAATTAGCACCCATTATTGCTCTTTGTGGAATTAATTTCGTTGCTTTACATACTTGTTCGTATACCTCATCGGTTAATCTATAATGATCAGTTCCGTCAAAAGATACTAGTATTCCTGAAGGTAATTTAGATATTAATTCACTAAGTTTTTTTTCTTCAGCAATTCTTTGTTCTTCCAATTTCATTCTTTTAACCAGATCATCTCCCTCTCCAAATATTCCATTCAAAATACCAAAAAAAGCTATCACTATTACTGTAACTATTATTAAGCCAACAAATTGCTTTGAAGTGTTTGAGGTATCTTCTGTTTTATTTAAATTATTTTCTT
>CACBDD010000025.1 GCA_902537905.1 uncultured Pelagibacteraceae bacterium
TTATGAAAGTTCAGTTCCTTGTACACCTCTTGGCTGTTATTTGTTAATAAAAAAAATTGAACCAAATTTAAGTGGAAAAAAAGCAGTAGTAGTTGGTAGATCAAATTTAAATGGAAAACCAATGACGCAATTACTTTTGAAAGAAAATTGCACTGTAACAATTACCCATTCAAAAACTAAAGATTTAAAAGCTGAATGTTTAGAGGCTGATATAATTGTTGCAGCAGTTGGAATACCTGAGCTTGTAAAAGGTGATTGGGTTAAAAAAGATGCAATAGTAATTGACGTAGGTATTAACAAAACTGAAAAAGGTATTGTTGGAGATGTTGATTTCGAAGATGTTTCAAAAAATGCAAAAGCTTTAACTCCAGTACCAGGTGGTGTAGGACCAATGACAATTGCTTGTTTGCTTAAAAATACAATAGACTGTTTCAAAAGATCGCAAATTTAGCATTTAAATCACTTGCTTTTATCTGTTAGTTTAGAAGGAATGAAAAAACCTAAACGTCCTTACAGATTTGGTATAATATTTCTCCTGCTTACTGTTCCACCAATTGGTGCCACACAACTTGGTTGGTATTTACATGACAAGCAAACTGGTTTTGACTATGGTATGATTGTAGGTACAGTATCAGTAATATACGCTGCATACTTAATGTATGAAAAAAAATGGAGAGAAGAAGATGAGGATTAGCTTATGGAAAAAATAATATTTTTTGGTTTGGCAATACCTATTTTAGCGTATGTCCTTTATCTAGGCGGCACTGCAATTATGAAAGGATTTTCTGCAAAGGAAGCAAATAGAGTAGAAAAAGAGGAGTCTGAAAGTCAGACTAATTTAGAAACCACCGACCAAAGTATAAATTTAAGTGAAGAGCTATCAAAGTTAAATGATTTAAAAGAAAAAGGAATTATCTCTCAAGAAGAGTTTGAAAAGGCAAAAAACAAGCTATTAAATAATTAATAGTTGATCATGTTTAGTGGATTTAAAAAAAAATTTATAAAAGTAAATAAAGGAAAAATTTTTTGTAGATTTAAAGGAAACGGTCCTCCCTTATTATTACTTCATGGATACCCTCAAACACATGTAATGTGGCACAAAACTGCCCCAGAGCTTAGCAAGTATTTTACAGTAATTGTTGCTGATCTTAGAGGGTACGGAGATAGTTTTGTTTTACCTGGTGGAATTAATCATAAAAATTACTCTAAAAGAGAAATGGCTAAAGATATGGTTCAGCTAATGAGTAAACTGAAATTTAAAAAGTTTTATGTTGCAGGCCATGACAGGGGTGGAAGAGTTGCACACAGAATGGCGAGAGATTTTAGAGACAAAATTTTAGCTATGAGCGTTTTAGATATTTGTCCAACTCTGGATATGTATGAACATACAGATATGAAATTTGCATCAGGATATTTTCATTGGTTTTATTTAACTCAGCCAGCACCCTTACCAGAAAAAATGATCATGGCAGACCCTCAAAGATGGTTAAAAAGTCGTTTTAACAGGTCATCCAAACTTGCGGTTGGAAGAGTTGAGGTTGAGTATTTAAGAACCTTTAAACAAAAGAAAAGAATTTATGCAACCTGTGAAGATTATAGGGCTGCGGCTACAATAGATTTAGAGCATGATAAAAAAGATCGGAAAAAAAAATTAAACATTCCTATTCAAGTTTTGTGGGGGAAAAAGGGGGTTGTTGGAACACAATTTAAATCAGTTAAAATTTGGCAAAAATACACAAACAAAAAAGTTTATGGTGTAGAAATTAATTCAGATCATTTCATTCCAGAGGAAAGTCCTAAACAAACGATTAATCACCTAAAAAAATTTTTTTTAAAAGATGTTAAAAATAATTCCAAATAAAAGAAATATTGGGGCAGAAATAATTGTAAATTTAAAAGAAATTACAAATAAAGATATTTTTCAAATTAAAAAAGCACTTAACAAATATGGAATGCTATATTTTAAACAACAAGAATTAACTTCTAAACTTTTTATACAGTTTGCGAAATATTTTGGAAATTTAGCCAACTATCCAAGACTAAAAGGTTTAAATAAAAAATTCCCTCAAATTACTGTAGTACAAAGAAAATCAACTGATAAAGGACCAAGTTTTGGTGAGCAATTTCATACTGACTCGATTTATACAAAAAAGCCACCAAGATTTACAATGTTGCTTTCAAAACTTGTACCAAAAAAAGGAAAGGCTAATACAGAATTTTGTTCCCAATATCTTGCTTATAAAGAATTACCAAATTCAATAAAAAGAAAATTTAAAAATATTAAAGCTAAATATTCCTCTGAGGGTCCAATTTCGGTTACAACAAAAGAAAGAGTAAAAGAAAAAGGAAAAAAAATTAAAGAACTTAAATCTTCACATAAAATATTTAGAAAAATTAGTAAAAATTATTCGATTTATTGTAGTCCGGGACATTTTGTTGGTTTTAGTTCAAAGATAAAAAATCAAGAAAATTTAAAAAAATTTTTATTTAACCATCAAATTAAGAAGAAGTTTCAGTTTTCTTTGCCTTGGGAAAAAAACCAATTGGCTATATGGGATAACAGATCTATGCTTCATCAAGCAACACCTTTCAGAGGAAATAGAATAATGCATAGAATAACAATTAAATAATTTATGTTCACAATTTTTTTAGGACTAACTCCATTTATATTTATTACCTTTTTAGGATTTGTATTTGGTAAGTTAAAAGTCTTAGATCTTAGTCATGCTAAAATTTTAAATCTTTTCTTATTCTATATTGCAGTCCCAGCATTGATTATTAAGCTAATAGCACAAAATGAAATTGGACAAGTAGATTTCAAACAAATTTTCTCTTATTTAATTATGCAATCGATATGTGGAATTATCGCTTACTTGATTACTTCAAAATATTTTAAAAGATCAATCCCAGAGTCTATAATTTGGGCTTTAACAGTTGCATTATCTAACCATGTGACTTTGCTTTTACCAATAACAGAAATTTATTTTCAACAAAATGTAATTACACAAGTTGCAAGCATCATATTAATGGATGGGATAATTTTATTATCTATAATTGCTTTTTTTCTTGAATTATCTACAAAACAAAATGTAAATTTATTTAATTTTATTAAAAATTTATTTTTAAACCCATTTATTCTTTCAATAATTATAGGTCTATTATTTTTATTATTAAATTTTAATATTGATCAAACACCGATTGAATACACTTTGTCTAAACTTGCAGCATGTGTTTCACCAGTTGGATTGTTTGCAATTGGCATAATTCTTTCGTTTTATACTAAAAATGTAATCAATAAATTATCTGTTTCTATTTCAGTTTTAAAATTAGTTATTTCCCCGATAATTTTATTGTTAATCGGATTAGTGATTTTTAATGCAGGATTGCCAGCTGAAATACCAGGTGCTTTCTTTGTGAGTGTTGCGCCTTGCGGAGTTACTTCTATAGTTTTATGTGCTGCTTATAATGTAAGTCCCGAAAATATAATAAAAGCAATTTTTGTTTCTACTATTACTTCTATAGGGACTATATTTTTTGCAATTAAGTATTTAACTTCATAACAATTTATCTAGAGGACTAACTTCTCCAATTTTAAAAATAATTGCATCTTCTTTATTAAAACCATATTTTTCAGCACTATCTTTAAATCTAATTGGGGGTTCCATAATTGGCTCCAATGATAAAACAAATGTTCCCCAATGCATTCCTAATACTTTTTTACTTTTTAGGTCTTGTGCAACATTTAAGGCTTCTTCCGGTGTAGTATGATAAATCGTTTTATCAAACATTGGTTTAAAATTATAAGCGCCAATATTAATCATTGTCAGATCTACAGGACCGTATTTTTTTCCTAGTTCTTTGTAGATTTCCCCATATCCAGTGTCACATGCAAATAAAATTTTTTTATTTTTATATTCTAAAAGAAAATTACCCCACAAAGTTTTATTAGTGTCTGTTAAACTTCTCTTTGACCAATGAACTGCAGGAAGTAAATAAATTTTCAAATTATCATTTATAATTATTTGATCATACCAATCCATTTCATTTACATCCTTATATCCTTTAAAGTATTTACCTAGGTTTAGTGGTGTTAATACTTTTGCACTCTTAAAAGGAAAATTTCTAATTGTTGACATGTCCTGATGATCGTAATGATTATGAGTGAGTAAAAATATATCGGTTTTAGGTATCTCGTTTAATTTTATTGCAGGATTAGTAAATCTTTTCGGACCAAAGATTAGTGGTCCAGCGTTCTTTGAAAATACGGGATCTGTTATAATTGTAGTTCCACCTAATTTTATAAGGTATGTCGCATGACCTATCCAAGCAATATAATCATTATCTTTATATTTTTCTAAATCAGCTAATACTTTTTCTTTTTCAATCACATGTTCTTTTGGATAAGATAAATCAACTTTTTTTCTTAATTTACTGAAAGTTCTATAAGAAAATTTTCCTGATCTGGATATTATTACTGGAGATCCTTTTGGATTTCTGAAAGTACCATCAGGTAAATGATGATAAGGTCTTTCTTTCATATTATTTTTTTTTCTCCATTAACCATAAGCTATTCCCCGCAAGAAAATATATTTTTCCGTTAACTGGGTGAACTTGTATATCTCTTATTCTCCCAATTTTATCTTTGAAAATAATTGTTTCTTCAATCTTAGATAAATTTTGAAAGTTTAATTTTCTCATTGATTTATCTTTTAAAGAAGTAATAAGTGCTTCGCCATTCCATTCATTAAATTCATTTCCTTTATAAATAGTTATAGCACTTGCTGCTATTGAAGGTACCCAGTATTGGATTGCCTTAGTAAAACCCGGTTTCCATTTAGGTCCAATCTTTGACCCTGAATAATTTGTTCCACCCCAACCTAAAATTTTCCAACCATAATTTTCTCCTTTTTTAATTTCACCAAACCAATCACCACCTTTTGCACCATGGTTGCTTGCATAAATTTTTCCATCAAAAGAGGAATAGGTTAGACCTTGAGGATTACGAATACCAATTTGATAAATTTCTGGTAACCAATTTGATTTACCTTCAAACTTAGGGTTATCTTTTGGTATACTGCCATCCAAATGAATTCTGATAATACTTCCAGGATGGGTTGTTGGATCTTGAGCAATCATGCCACCACCTCTTTCACCAGCAGATGCAAAAAGATAATTATCTTTTATAGCCAGTCTTGAACCGAAGTGATAACCAGATTCTATTGGTGGTTCAGCTTGAAATATATTTTTAAAATCTAAATTTTTTTTATTTAATTCAGCTTTTGCAATCGAGGTGCTTGTTTTCCAATCCCCTCGATTTTCTGAATAAGAAATCCATAAGTAATTATTTTGATAAATAATATCTAATAAACCTCCTTGTCCGTGTACAAAATAATTTAAGTTATGTTCAACTTCATAAATATCTTCAGAAATAATATTTACTACTTTTATTTTTCCAGTTTTTTCAGTGATAATAAGTTCTTCATCACTTAAAAAAGACGATCCCCATGGATCATTTAAATCTGCCAATTTTTTAAAAGTAAAATTTTCAGAAAAACTTTTTGATGAAAGTAAAAAAAAGAAAAATATAGATAAAAAATATTTGATCACTTTATGAAAGTTTAGACCTACCACCATCAACAGCAATTATTTGGCCTGTAACCCAAGAACTATCTTCTGTAAGTAAGAATTTAGCAAGAGCTGCTGAATCTTTACCTTCGCCTAATCTTTTAAGAGGATGTGCTTTTGCAATACCTTCAGCTATAGCAGTGTTTTTTAACATTGGTTCTGCTATTTTAGATTTTGTTAAACTTGGTGCCACACAATTTACTCGTATGTTTGGAGCAAATTCTGCTGCAAGAGAAACCGTCAATCCTTCAACAGCAGCTTTTGCTGAAGCTATGATTGCATGATTGGTAAAACCTCTTTGAGCAGCAACAGTTGAAAATAACACTATTGAACCTTTATTTTTTTTTAAACTTTCCTGATATCCTTTAATAGCTTCTACAGCAGAATAAAGGTTAAGTTTCATGCATTTTTGAAAGTCTTGTTCATTGACCATTCTTAATGGTTTTAAATCAATTGAACCCACGCAATAAGCTAGGCCTTTAATTTCAGAAATATCTGATTTAACTTTTTCTATGAACCCATCCTCTAAAACATCTGCAACGGTATGTGAGCATCCAAATTTTTCAGAGATAGAACTAAGTTCACTTTCATCTCTTCCAACTAAATGAATATTGTTTCCAGAGTTTTTTAATTGTTCCGCTAAACTTGATCCAATAGAACCTGTCGCACCAAAAATTACATATTTTTCTGACATAAAAAATTTTATTAGTTATATTTAATTATGAAGTTATTTTTTATACTTGGTAATCAATTATTTCCAATAAAATACCTAGACCGCTTCAAAAAAGACCACCTATTTTTTATGGCTGAAGATAAGGGTTTATGCACTTATGAAAAGCATCATAAACAAAAAATTTTATTATTTTTATCTTCAATGCGTTCTTATGCTGACGCGTTAAGAAAAAACAAATTTAAATTAGATTATTTTAAAATTGAAGACAAAGAATTTAATGATGATTATTTAAAAAAATTAAAAAAAATAATTACACAAAAAAAAGTAAAAGAAATTTCAAGTTTTGAAGTAGAGGATAAATTTTTTGAAAAAAAAATTTCACAATTTTTAAAAAAAGAAAAAATACACTGGAATATTGTTCAAACACCTATGTTTTTAAATTCAAGAGCTGAATTTAAAAATTATTTATCAAAATCAAAAAAACCTTTTATGGCAACTTTCTACAAGGATGTTAGAAAAAAATCTGGAATATTGATGGGTTCTGATGGTAATCCAGTTGGAGGTAAATGGAGCTTTGATGAAGATAATAGAAATAAATTACCTAAAAATATTTTAATTCCTAAATTTCCAAAAATAAATGAAACCAGTCATACAAAAAAATTAAAGCCTATTATTGAAAAGGAATTTAAAAATCACCCAGGAAGTACAAATAATTTTTGGTTTGTAACGGAATACGAAGATGTGGTTAAACTATTGAATTTTTTTATAAAAGAAAAATCTAATCTTTTCGGTGATTACGAGGATGCAGTTGATCAAAAAGATAATATCCTGTTCCATAGTGCATTAAGTCCTTACATAAATTTAGGTTTAATAACTCCTGAATTTGTTGTCCAAAAAGTTTTAGACTTTCACAAGAAAAATAAAATTAGAATGAATTCTTTAGAGGGTTACATTCGTCAAGTGATTGGTTGGCGAGAATTTATGCGTGGAATTTATCAGTCATACTCTCAAGAAATGGAAACTGGAAATTTTTTCAAACAAAATAGAAAAATGAAAAATTCTTGGTACGATGGAACCACTGGTCTTCCACCTTTGGATTATGCAATTAAAAATGCTGTTAATCATGGTTGGTCACATCATATTGAAAGGTTAATGATCTTATCAAATATTATGAACCTTTGTGAAATCAAGCCAACAATCGTTTATAAATGGTTCATGGAAATGTTCGTAGACTCCTCAGACTGGGTAATGGTTCCCAATGTATATGGAATGGGATTGTTTAGTGATGGGGGAATTTTTGCAACCAAACCTTATATTTGTGGTTCTAGTTATTTTATGAAAATGATGGACTTTAAGAAAGGTGAGTGGTGTAACACCA
Organism: uncultured Pelagibacteraceae bacterium; assembly: GCA_902537905.1. Classification (GTDB taxonomy): domain Bacteria; phylum Pseudomonadota; class Alphaproteobacteria; order Pelagibacterales; family Pelagibacteraceae; genus Pelagibacter. The sequence continues at coordinate 7,677 of CACBDD010000025.1, forward strand.
TGGATGGTCTTTATTGGAGATTCATAGATCGAAACAGAAAATTCTTTTTAAAAAATCCAAGACTGTCAATGATGGTCCGTATCTTTGATAAAATGAAATCTGATAGAAAAAAATTAATTTTATCTGAAGCCGATAAATTCATTAAACAAAATACAATTTGATGAAAAAGGAAAATTTACCCACTAAAACATGTCATGTCTGTAAAAGACCTTTCACATGGCGAAAAAAATGGAAGTTGAATTGGGAGAGAGTAAAATATTGTTCCAAGAAGTGTTCTAAGTTAAGCTAAACCGAGTGAACATAATAGTATTACAACATATTAAAATAGAAGATCCAGGTTACATTAA
>CACBDD010000026.1 GCA_902537905.1 uncultured Pelagibacteraceae bacterium
GACTGTTCTAGACTCTACATAAATATTTTCACCCCAAACATTGTTTAATAGTTGTTCTCGTGAATATACTCTTTTTGGATTTTTGATAAAAAAATCTAATAATTTAAATTCTGTAGGACCTAAATTTATTTCAACATTATTTCTATAAACTCTTTTTGTTATTCTATCTATTTTTAGATCTGTAAACTCAACAACATCTCCAGATGATTGTGGTTTTGATCTTCTAAGTAGTGATTTAATTCTTGCATTAAGTTCTTTTTGACTAAATGGCTTTGTTACATAATCATCTGCACCTGTATCAAAAGCTCTTAATTTGTCCTCTTCCTCACCTTTTGCTGTCAACATTATTACGGGTATGTCGTTATACTTTTTGTCTTTTTTTAAATTCTTACATATTTCAACACCCGACAAATCTGGCAACATCCAATCCATTAATATTAAGTCAGGATGCTTATCTTTAATTTGTTTAAGTGCATCTTCACCATTTTCGGAATAGCTTACTTTGTGACCTTCTTTTTCAAGATTATATTTTAGCAGCGTTACTATTGAAGTTTCATCTTCAGCAATAAACACGTGAGCAGACATTTATTACTTTTCTCCTGTTACTATTGGCTCTGTTCCTTTTGGACGATCGCCTTCTAAATACTCTCCTGTAACTAAATAATATACCTGCTCTGCAACGTTTGTTGTGTGATCACCGATACGTTCAATGTTTTTAGTAACAAATAATAAATGAGTACCATCATCTAGATTTTTTTCGTCTTCCTTCAAATATTTGATTACTTCTTGCATACATAAATTTGTTAAATCATCTATATGTTCATCACTTTCCCAGACATTTATAGCCATAGCAGATGACCTATCTAAATATGCATCCAAAATAGATTTGAGTTGTTTTTGAACATTAGAAGAAACTCTTATTAAAGCTTCAGTCAAATTTTTTGGTAAATTTTCATTTAATAATAATGTTCTTTTTGAAATATTCTTTGCCAGATCACCTATTCTTTCTAAATCAGATGAAATTTTTAATGCAGTTACAGTTTCTCTTAAATCTATTGCCATTGGTTGTCTTAAAGCAATAAGATTTACTACCTGTTGCTCTATTATAGTTTCAAACTTATCTATTTTTTCGTCATCCTTTATAACGGCTTCCGCATTATCACTGTTTCTTGTGGTAATGGCTTGAATAGCCTTACCTAAAGCCTCTTCGCAAAAACCACCCATTTTAATTATATTGCTATTTAAATTTTTAAGTTCTTCCTCGTAAGACTTAACTGTGTGTGGTGCTTCAACCATTAACCAAACCTCCCTGTGATATAGTCCTGAGTTCTTTTATTTTCAGGATTTTTAAATATTTTATCAGTAGAACCATGTTCTATCAATTCTCCCAAATGAAAAAAACCTGTGTTCTGAGATACTCTTGCTGCTTGAGCCATTGAATGAGTGACTATTATAATAGTATGGTCCTTTTTTAACTCATCAATTAGCTCTTCTATTTGAGCTGTAGCAATAGGATCTAAAGCAGAACAAGGCTCGTCCATAAGAATAACTTCAGGTTTAACTGAAATAGCCCTTGCTATGCATAATCTTTGTTGTTGACCACCAGACAAACCAGTACCTGGTTCATGAAGTCTATCTTTAACCTCTTCCCATAATGCTGCCTTTTTTAAGCTGGTTTCAACTATTTCATCCATTTCATTTTTTGATTGAGCCATGCCATGAATTGTTGGACCATAAGAAATATTTTCATAAATAGTTTTAGGAAAAGGATTTGGTTTTTGAAAAACCATCCCAATTTTTTCTCGTAATCTAACTACATCGCAACTCTTGTCATTAATATCAAAATCATTGATTATAATCTGCCCTTTTACTCTACATATATCAATCACGTCATTCATACGATTTAGACATCTTAAATAAGTAGATTTACCACAACCTGAAGGACCAATTAGTGCTGTAACTTGATTTTCTTCAATATCCAAGTTTATATTGAATAGAGCTTGTTTTTTTCCATAGAAGACATCTACATTTTTTGAATTTATCTTTATCATCTTAACTCCATTTTTTTTCAAATTTATGTCTAATTATTTGTGCAAACAAATTCATTATAATTAAAAAACCCAATAGGACCATAATACAAGCAGAAACTTTCTCGACAAATCCTCTTTCAGCACTCTCTGCCCATATATAAATTTGTACCGGCAAACTTGCAGCTGGATCTAAAGGAGATCCTGGAATTGTATTTACAAAAGCTACCATACCAATCAATATCAAAGGTGCAGTTTCACCTAAAGCTTGAGCCAAACCAATGATTGTACCGGATAAAGTCCCTGGCATAGACAATGGCACAGTATGATGCATTGTAGTTTGCATTTTACTAGCACCCATTGCAAGTGCAGCCTCTCTTATACTTGGAGGAACTGCTTTTAAAGATGCTCTACAGGCAATAATTATTGTTGGCAAAGTCATTAGTGACAAAGTTATTCCACCGACTAAAGGAGTTGATCTAGGCAACTGAAATACAGCTAACAAAATACCCAGTCCCAAAAGACCAAAAACAATTGACGGAACAGCTGCTAAGTTATTTATATTTACTTCAATAAAATCGGTAAATCTATTTTTTGGTGCAAATTCCTCTAAATAAATAGCAGCTAACACTGCAACTGGAAATGCAATAACTAAACAAACTAGAATAGAAAAAATCGATCCCATAAATGAGCTTGCTATACCAGCTAATTCAGCTTCTCTTGAATCAGGATATATAAAAAAACTTAAATTGAATTTACTTTCAACTCTTCCCTGTTCTACAAGTTGATCAAAAATCTTTAATTGATAATCTGTAACCCTTCTTTGATCTTCAGGTAAATCTCTTGGATAATTGCCTTTGAATACTTGGTCTAAATCATCTGAAGCAGTTAAATAAACATCTTTAGTTTTTCCAATTAATGAAGGGTCATTTAAAAGCTCCCTTTTAATCTCTCTTTCAAAAAAGTAAGAGACCATTCTCTTTAGATCATTTTGTTGTTTTTCTGATGCACTTTTATCTAAATCAAACATTGTTTGCAAAGCTAGATCAAAATAATCAGCATCTTCTAAGTCCTCTTTAGAAGGATTTTCGTCAAGGTACAAGGTTTCAGCATCAAAAGTGACTGGTACAATCAACCAAGTTTTCTGAAAAGCTGTATAGCCAGTAGAAAAGATTTTAAAAATAAAAATTGTTAAAAACAAAAGAGCTAAAAAAATTGCGCTTTTCCCGTAAAATTGAAATCTTTTTTCTGCCCTATATCTAGAATTTAGGAGTTTTTCTTTATTTTTATTCATATTTTTCCCTATATTTTTTAACAACTCTTAAAGCAAAAATATTTAAACTAAGTGTTACCAAAAACAATGTCATACCTAGTGCAAATGCTGCCTGGGTTTTAGGATCTCCAAAGGCCTGATCTCCAATTAATATTACGACAATTTGAGCTGTGATAGTTGAGGTAGATTCTAAAGGGTTAAATGTTAAGTTGGCTGCAAGGCCAGAAGCCATAACTACAATCATTGTTTCTCCAACAGCTCTAGAAACACCTAACAAGATAGAACCAACAATTCCCGGTAATGCTGCTGGGAAAATAACTTTTTTTATTGTTTCAGATTTAGTAGCCCCCATTGCATAACTACCATCTCTTAAACCTTGTGGAACACTAGTAATAACGTCATCACTCAAACTAGATATAAATGGAATAATCATTATCCCCATTACACCCCCTGCAGCAAGAGCGCTCTCTGCAGACACTTCTAGTCCCATTGCCGTTCCTATATCTTTAAGGAATGGTCCAACTGTTAAAGCTGCAAAAAAACCATAAACTACAGTTGGTATACCTGCTAAAATTTCAATTAAAGGTTTTGCATATTGTCTTACTTTAGTGGAAGCGTATTCAGCTAAATAAATTCCACTCATCAATCCAATTGGTATAGCAACACACATTGCAATTAATGCAATAAAAAATGTTCCAGCAAAAATTGGAACAGCCCCAAATGTATCAGAATACATTGATGGATCCAAAGGCTCAGAAGCGTCTCTCACAAATGCTTTTGCTGGATACCAATGAGTTCCAAAAATAAAATCAAACAAGGGAATTACTTTAAAAAAATCGATAGTTTGAAATATTAATGAAAAAACAATTCCAATAGTTGTTAATATAGCTGCCAAAGAAGCTGTAAATAAAACAGCATTTAAAAATTTTTCAACCGGTTCTCTTGTTCTATTATTTGAAGAAATTCTTTTATAACCATAAACTATAGAAGCTATAATTATTGCCAAAATTAAAACAACTTTAGAGTTTTGGGCTATAGATCGAAGATTTAAATATTTTTCTGCAGATGTTTCAAGATAAGGAGTAATTTCTCCACTAAACTGGCCACGAGATAATGATTTAGTTTTTTCATAAATTAGATTTAGTTCATCATCAAGATATCCTTGATTGCTATAATCACTTAAAATTATTAACTTAACTATACTCGGCTCAAATATTGCCCATAAAGAATAAATAATAAAAGCGGGTATTGCGCACCATATTGCTAAATAATATCCATAAAATTGTGGAAGTGCTGTTAATCTAGTATTTGTTGCTTGAATTGAATAGGCTTTTTTTCTTCCAAAATAGTAACTAGTAAAACCAAGAAGCACTATAAAGATGAATATGACTAAGTTCAAAGAATCTCCTAATGTTTTACTTTACACCTTCCTAAAAAAAAGGGGTCTAAAAAGACCCCTTAATTTTTACTTATTAACCAATCTTATTAGTCAGCCATTGCCACAAGGTCTTTTGCATTAGTTCTAGTTGTCTTATACAACTTCTTATCTAATGGTACTAAACCAATGTCAGCCAAATAGCCGTTTTTACCTATGGCTTTAGTTGTAGTGAATTCTTTTACAAATTCATGTAATCCAGGGATCACACCAACGTGAGCTTTTTTCACATAGAAAAATAATGGTCTTGCAACTGCATAACTATAGTCTTGAATACTTTCTAGAGATGGTTGACCGCCATCAATGCTAGCAGCTTGCAATTTATCTTTAGCAGCTAAGAAATAACTAAAACCAAAGAAACCAAACATATCTTTATCAGCAACTAGTTTTTGGATGATTAAACTATCGTTCTCACCAACTTCAATAGCAGCACCATCTTCTCTGTAAAGTTTTTGAGGTTTTTTGTATTTTTTATTTCCAGCCTCATAACCAGCTTTATAAAGAGCCTTAGCTTCTTTAGTCATACCTTTTTTCATTACTAAAGAATTCCAAGCATCTCTTGTTCCAGAAGTTCCTGGAGGGATCATTACAGAAATCTTCTGCTTAGGTAGACTTGGGTCAATTTGATCCCAAGTTTTATAGATATTTGGAACTAATTTACCATCAACAACTGTATGTGCAGCTAATGCTAAATATAATTGCTCTTTAGTAAAGTTTACTGGTTTTGCATCTTTACTATAAGCTAATGTAATACCATCGTTACCAACAACGATTTCTACTATTTCATTAACTCCATTTTTTTTACATAGAGCTTTTTCTGAATCTTTCATAGCTCTTGATGCATTTGTAATATCTGGATGTTGCTCACCAACACCAGCACAAAATAGTTTAGCTCCTCCACCAGTACCAGTCGATTCGATTACAGGAGTTTTAAATCCTGAACCACCAAATCTTTCAGCAACAACAGTCGCATAAGGGAATACTGTAGATGAACCAACTATTTTAATTTGATCTCTTGCTTGAGCAACTGTTGCTATTGTTAAAGCAACAAGCGAAGCAACTATAATAGTTAGTTTTTTCATTATCTTTAATCCTTTCGTGTTAATTAAAAGTTTTACGACTCTTATAAATTTATTGAATCTTAAATATTACAGAATTGTTACAGTTTTGTTAAAAAGATAACTTTTTAGTTGTATTTCATTGAGATAATAATCTCATTATTTTCGGTTTCCAAACCACCTTTGCACGAAATTGGATTAACATTATCCTTAAAAGCAAGTTCTGTTGTAGGTCTTAAAATAACTTCCAATTTCACCAGATTAACTAATTCCTCAAGAACACTTTGATCGTAACGCCATCTGGGCCAACTACTTGGAGTTGAAAAAATAGATGTTAAATAGCTTGTTGCCATAGTAAATCTATAATTACTCATATTTTCATTTCTTAGTAAATGATCTCTGACAGAATTAAATATATTTCGACATCTAAATGAATCTGACATGTAGTTTTCTTTTTTTAAATTTTCGTTTACAGGAATTGAAATAATTAGATCTACT
>CACBDD010000027.1 GCA_902537905.1 uncultured Pelagibacteraceae bacterium
ATTGTTATAAATATTTATAAATGACCATTAATAACAAAAATATAGATAATCTTTTTTATATTTTTGTTACATCCCATCTAATTTTTTGGACTTTGACTCCAACTGTTACAAATCACAATTTACCTTTAGATACAATTGAGGCTTTAGCTTGGGGAAGTAATTTGGACTGGGGTTTTAATAAGCACCCTCCTATGAGTGCTTTTTTTACGGAAGTATTTTTTCAAATTTTTGGTTCACAAGATTGGGCTTATTATCTATTAAGCCAAATTTTTGTAATTATTTCTTTTTATTATGTATTTAAACTTTCTAATGAAATACAGAAAAATAAATTTCTTAGCTTAATTTCAGTTTTACTAATAGAGACAATTTATTTTTACAATTTTACTACACCTGAGTTTAACGTAAATGTTTGCCAATTACCTTTTTGGTCTTTAACAGCTTATTATTCTTGGAAAATTTATAGTGGTAAAAATATTAAATTTTGGGATTGTTTTTTAATAGGTTTATTTGGTGCATTAGGATTTTTATCAAAATATTTATTTATCTACTTATTGGTTTCAATCGTTTTTTTATTTATTTATTTAATTATTAAAAAAGAGAGAAAGTTTGATTTTAAATACTTGATCATTATTGAAGTATTTATAGTTGCCTTAGTTCCTCACTTAATTTGGCTTAATAACAATGAATTTATTACAATTACTTATGGGCTTGCACGAACAGGTTTGGAGCAAACAAGTTTTATTGATCATATCAAATATCCGTTATTATTCTTAGGAAAACAAATTGGTTTATTAATTCCATTTATATTTTTGACCTGGTTACTCGTAAAAAAAATTAAATTTAAAATAAATTTCAGAGATAAAAATTTATTATTTTTATTAGCAATAAATATCTTACCAATTGTTCTAATGTTTTTAACTTCATTGATAACAGGATCTAAAATTAGAACAATGTGGATGACACCGTTTTATTTATTCTTTGGAACAATGGTTGTTTATTTATTTCAGTCACAAATAAATTTAAAAAAATTAAAATCTTTTATGGTCGGATTTTTGTTCTTTTTCTTTTTATCACCCGTTCTTTATGCTTATGTTTCAGTTTCAAAAGACAATAAAAGAACAGACTATCTAGGAAAAGAAATCGCTATGAAAACTCAATATGCATGGGACCAACAATTTAATTCAAAGATTAATGTAGTTCTTGGAGATGAATGGAACGCAGGTAATTTATCTTATCACCTTAAATCTAGACCTGTTTGGGAGGGTATAGTTCAAAGAGAAAAACTTGATCAATTGAAAGATTATATGTGTCTTGATAGTATCTGTGTTGGATCAAGATAATATATGAAATATGTAATTTTAGTACCAGTTTATAATGACCGTGAATCTTTAAAGTTACTAATTGAAAATATTAATAATGAGATAAAAAGTCTAAATTCAGAAATATCATTAGTGGTAATTAATGATGCTTCTTCACAACAAATCATTGATGAATATCCAAATATTGAAAACATTCACTCAATTGAAATAATAAATATGAAAGAAAACAGAGGTCATGCACGATGTATTGCTTCTGGTTTAAAATATATCTATGAAAAAAAGGAGTTTGATTATGTAATTCCTATGGACGGTGATGGTGAGGATAGACCAGAAGAAATTAAAAATTTTATAGAAATATCAAAAGAAGCTGGAGACAGATCTATAATTGGTGAAAGGGTTAAAAGATCAGAAAATATGATCTTTAAACTATGTTACCAATTTCATAAATTTTTAACTTTAGCTTTTACTGGCCAATCAATTAAATTTGGTAATTTTACATGTCTTTCAAAAGTAACTGTAAAAAAAATGTTAGATGAAAAATCTACCTGGAATAGTTTTTCAGGGTCACTAAAAAAAATAGAAAAAGATTTGATTTCTTCTCCATCAATTAGAGGAACAAGATATTTTGGTCCATCTCAAATGAGTTTCTTGAAATTATTAAAACATTCATTATCAATTATAAGTGTTTTTAGAAAAACGGTTTTAATTCGTTCAGCTTTATTTATTGTTTTTTATATTTTGTTAATCAAAAATAATGCGTCAATTGTTACTTCATTGCCTTTAGTTTTGTTATTAATAATGATTTATTCAATTTCTAGTTTAGCTTTAAGAGAAAATATTGACGAATTTAATAATTCCTTAACAAACATTCACGATATTGATAAAATTAAATAAATATGAAAAATTTTTTTAGAAAAGTTGCTTTTGGCATAGGGCCAAATGAAGAAGTTCCTTCTGATCCACTTAACTGGGCATTAAATCAAGTTGATGAAATTCCTGAATTTTCATGGAAGGGAAAAATTTTTACAGAAAAAGAATTGAGAGGTCATTACAGAGATTGGGTTTATGGTGATAGAAAAGTTTTAAGAAAAAAATATAAAAATAATAAAAATCTTTACAAAGTTCATAAAGATCAATTAAGACATGAAACAGGACAAAAATTCTGGGAGTCGTTAGAGATATCTATTAGACATAATGAGGCAATAAATAGTAATAACCCAGTCCTCGCAAAACTATGGATGTTCTGGGGAAACTTTTTTGCAATCAGTGAAAAAGATTTTTTAGCTAATTATTCTACAGGTGCTTATCAAAGAGAAATAATCTGGCCAAATTTAAACCAGTCGTTTGAAAAAATGGTTTATGATGTAACTACATCATGGGCAATGATTCATCATTTAGATAACAGCGAAAGTGCAGGTCCAAAAAGTGCTACCGCTAGTGAAGATTGGAGAAGAAAAAAGAAGGAACCTGCTACAATAAATGAAAACCATGCGAGAGAACTTATGGAGCTTCATACAATTTCTCCTAAAGCAGGCTATACTCAAGAGGACGTGGTTCAATTGGCCTATATAATGACAGGTTGGCAACACAGATGGAGTAAAAAAAATTTAGAAACAGGCAACATTTGGTTTAATTCTGAATATCATCAAATAGGGAAAAAAAATGTTTTAGGCAAAGAATATAAAAAGGGAAAAAAAGCTTTAGCGGTTGTAATTAAAGATTTAGTTAACCACCCTAATTGTAGAGACTTTGTAGCTGAAAGACTTTGTAGATATTTAATTACTGATGAACCAACTCAAGAGATGAAGCAACCAATTATTGATGCGTTTCAAAAATCAGATGGTCATATACCAGAAATTCACAAGGCAGCTATAAAAGTTGCTTTCGAATACAATGATAAATATAAAAAATTTCAGACACCTGAGAATTGGTTAATTCAAATGGCTAAAATTGCAGATTTAAATTGGCCACCATCACCAGAATTAATGGATAAATATGAATTAGGGCAAAAACCTTTCGACTCCCAACGAAAACCAGAGTGGCTAATGTACGATATTGGTCATCATCCCTATAGAGCCAAACAACCAAACGGTTGGTCAGATTTTACTGATGATTGGATTTCACCAGAATTATTAATTAGAAGGCTGGTTTATGCAAAAGCAAGTTACAATTTTAATAAAATGGAAAATACTAAAAATGCAGAATATTATGTAAACATGGTTGAAAAAAATTTTGATAACCCAGACAAAATAATGAATTATATAAATCAAAAAAATAGGTCTGTTGAAAAACATACTCTACTTTTTAATCATCCGGAGTTTTTAAAAGCATGAAGATATCAAGAAGAGATTTTTTAAAAACTACTGCTCTTACGTCATTATATTTTGCTGGCTTTGGAGGAATAAGCAGTGCAAATGCTGGAACAAAGAAGAATTTAGTAATAATTATGTTGCGAGGTGGAATGGATGGCTTATGTGCTATTCCAGTTAAAGGTGACAAAAATTTTGAAAAATTAAGAAGCAAAATTAACCTTGATAGAACTTTAAAATTAACTTCTGATTTTGATTTACACCCTGCATTAAAAACATTCAAAAGTCTTTGGGATGAAAATTTAAGTGCCGCAGTGCATGCAACAAATATTCCATACACAGGTAGATCACATTTTGATGGTCAAAATTTAATGGAATCTGGTGGAAAAATTCCTTACCAAGAAAAAACAGGTTGGCTTGGAAGAGGAATGAAAACAGCAGGACTCACAGGTCAAGGATTAGCTTTAGCTCTACCGATGCCTTTGTTAATTAGAGGCGTTCCTATGAATAATAATTACTTTCCAGTAGGTCGTAGTCTGCCATATCCTGCTACCCTAGAACTCATAAAAAAAGCCTACAATGAATATGATGAAAAATTGTTAAGTGATAATTTAGAAATTATTTTAACAAGAGACTTTAATAACAGATCAAGTGATGATGCTTGGATTTTAGCCTCAAGCGCTGGAACTGAGTTGTCAAAACCAGATGGACCTAAAGTTGCAGTTTTTGAAGTAGATGGCTTTGATACGCATGCTGCACAAGGTGCAACTGATGGTGCGCATGCAGACTGTTTATCAGATTATGATAACATTATTAGATCTTTAAAATCATCAATGTCAAAAGAAGCATTTGATAATACTTTAGTTTTAACGCTAACAGAATTTGGGAGAACAATTAAACAGAACAGTAGTAATGGAACTGAACATGGTTATGGTTCAGCTATTTTAATGGCTGGGGGATTACTTAAAAAAGCACAAGTTCATACAGATTGGCCTGGATTAAAGAAAAAAGAATTATTTGAGGGAAGAGATTTAAATTCAACCATTGATGCAAGATCAGTATATGCATCCGCAATGTCCACCGTGTTTGATGTTGAATTTGAGAGAATTCAAAACGATGTTTTCTGGGGTGATAAGTTAGACAACTTATCCGATAAATTATTTAAAATTTAATAAAAAACTTATCCACAAGCTACAATTTAAATTGAAATACTATTTTATAAATTATAGCTTCTTCATCGATGAGAATTGAAGAAGAGCTTAAGCTAGATTATTCTGATGTCCTATTCAGACCTAAAAGAAGCACATTAAAAAGTCGTAAAGACGTAAATCTTCTTAGAACTTACAGATTTAAATATAGTAAAAATGAATGGTCAGGCATTCCTATTATGGCAGCCAATATGGATGGTGTTGGTGAATTAAGTATAGCTGAAAAATTAAATGAATATCAAATGATCACATGTTTAACAAAACAACACGATGTAAAAAAAATCAAAGAGAATAAAAATATTAAAAAAATCTATCCTAATATTGCTCTTAGCGTTGGTATTAAAAAAGAGGACTTTCAAAATTTAGACAAGGTTTTGAAAGAATTTAGTTTTTTCAAATTTATTTGTATTGATGTTGCAAATGGTTACTCAGAGCATTTCACAAATTTTATAAAATCAGTAAGAGATAAATACCCAACAAAAACTATTATTGCAGGAAATGTAGTTACTGCAGACATGACCCAAGAATTAGTCTTAAGTGGTGCCGACATAGTGAAAGTTGGAATAGGACCTGGAAGTGTTTGTACAACTAGAATTCAAACTGGAGTAGGGTATCCACAACTAAGTGCTGTTATTGAATGTGCAGATGCAGCTCATGGCTTAGGTGCACACGTCATTGCTGATGGAGGATGTACATGTCCTGGTGATGTTGCTAAAGGTTTTGGTGGTGGTGCAGACTTTGTAATGTTAGGTGGAATGTTAGCAGGTCATGATGAAGGAAAAGGTAAAATAGTAAAAGTTAATGGATCTAAATTTATTGAATTCTATGGATCAAGTTCTGAGGTTGCTAATAAAAAACATTACGGTGGATTAGCAGATTACAGAAGTAGTGAAGGGAGAAAAGTAAGAGTTAAGTACAGAGGAAAAATAAACGATACCGTTTTAAATATTCTTGGTGGTGTTAGAAGTAGCTGCACTTATGTAGGAGCACCATCATTAAAGCAGCTAAGTAAATGTACAACTTTTGTAAGAGTGTCTAATCAGTTTAATGATACTTTTTTAAAGTAAATTTTTTTAAAAAATTGTTGTGATTTAAATTTCAATTTTGAATTGAACATTTTTTTTAAAACCTAGTATTTAAAGGTAAAACATTTCTGTTTTTAAATTGGATTTAGTAATAAGATATTCTTATGAAAGGTTTAGCCAGGCGACATTGGCAGTAAATCTGCCACAACGAT
>CACBDD010000028.1 GCA_902537905.1 uncultured Pelagibacteraceae bacterium
AACTTTGCAAAGTTAAGTATTTTTCAACCAAATAAATATAAATTTAAAAAAACTTGCCCACTTTCAGTAAAAGGTGCTCCTAAAGTTGATTATAAAAATATTAAACTTTTAAAAAGATATGTTTCTGAAAATGGTAAGATTTTACCTTCTAGAATTACTAATGTTTCTCAAAAGAAACAAAGAGAATTGTCTTTATCAATTAAAAGAGCAAGGAACCTAGCTTTAATATAATGAAAGTTATTTTATTAGAAAACGTTAAAAGAATTGGATCTGTGGGAGAAGTAATTGACGTAAAGAGAGGTTTTGCTAGAAATTTTTTGATTGCAAACAAAAAAGCTCTTTATGCATCAAAAGAAAACATCAAAGAAGTTGAAAAAATAAAAGCTGAATTGTCTAAAAAGGACAACGATAGAAAACAAGAAGCTGCTAAGATTGCAGAACAAATTAATAATAAAGAATACTCAGTTCAAAAATTAAGTACTGAAAATAATGAGCTTTATGGTTCAGTGAAACCAACTGAAATTTCTAAACTTATTCAAGAAGAAAATAAAATTGAAATCAAACCTTCAATGATACAACCTGTTGAAGAAATTAAGTCTTTAGGAAAATTTAAGGTTAAAATTTCTTTACACTCTGAAGTTGATGCTGAAATAGTAGTTAATGTTACATCAGCAGATACAATTCAATAATTATACATTTTTTTCAACAGCTAAAAATTAAAATTTAAATACTAATATTTTTCTATAAATTTCTACTTATGGAAAACAATTTAAGTATCGTTAAAGATAAATTCAAAGAATTACCAAACAATATTGAAGCAGAACAAGCTGTAATTGGTTCGATACTTGTGAGCAATGATATTTTTGATGAGGTTAATACAATTATTTCATCTATTAATTTTTATGATCCTATGCATCAAAAGATATTTGATGCTATTGAAAGCCTTATCTACAAAGGTATGCTTGCTAATCCCATTACTTTAAAAAATTATTTTGAGGATGAAAAAGATGACATTAATGTTCCAGAGTATTTAGTTAAAGTAACTAAATTTTCTACACCTGTAAGACAAGCGTTAGAATATTCAAAAATAATATATGATATGTTTGTCAGACGTGAATTAATTAAAATTTCTGAAGAAACTATCGATAGTGCCAAACTAAATGACCTTAATACTAGCGGTCAAACTATAATAGAGAATTCTGAAAGACAATTATTTGATTTAGCTGAAAAAGGATCTTTTAGCTCTTCACTTATTAAATTTGATGATGCCATGAAACAAACTATAGAGATGGCTTCTGCCGCTTACAAAAACGAAGAAGGAATAGTTGGAGTTCCAACCGGGCTTAGAGATTTAGATGATAAACTTGGTGGTTTGCATCAGTCTGATTTGATTATTATTGCAGGTCGTCCATCAATGGGTAAAACATCACTAGCTACTAATATTGCATTCAATGCTGCTCAAAAACTACAAGATAGTGGTAAAAAATCTTCTATAGCTTTTTTCTCTCTAGAAATGTCATCTGAACAACTTTCAACTCGTATTATATCAGAACAAGCAAGAATAAGTTCAAACGATATAAGAAGAGGAAGAATTTCTGATGATCAATTTGATAAATTTCTTGAGACTTCAAAAAATATAGCTGAACTCCCACTTTATATTGATGAAACACCAGCTATTAGCATTGCTGCTTTAAGTAATAGAGCAAGAAGAATTAAAAGACTATTTGGACTAGATATGATTGTTGTTGATTATATTCAATTAATGAGAGGAACAACTTACAATAAAGATGGTAGAGTTCAGGAAATTTCTCAAATTACACAAGGGCTTAAAGCAATTGCAAAAGAGCTAGCTGTTCCTGTTGTTGCTCTATCACAGTTATCAAGACAAGTAGAGCAAAGAGATGATCATAAGCCTCAATTAGCAGATTTAAGAGAATCAGGTTCAATCGAACAAGATGCGGATGTTGTAATGTTTGTTTACAGGGAAGGATATTATCTATCTAGAAAAGAACCAAGAGAAGCAACTGTAGAACATGCGGAATGGCAAGCTAAAATGAATGAGGTAGCACACTTAGCTCAAATTATTATTGGGAAACAACGACATGGTCCAATTGGTAATGTTACACTTGAGTTTGAAGAAAGATTTACCAAATTTAAAGATACTCAAACTAATTAATTTCCAATATAAAAGAGCTAATGTTGGCTCAAATGTATCAAAACTTAGTTTTAAAGAACCCAAAGGCAGTATTTATACTACTGATTATTTCTATTTTAAGTTTTGGTTATTATTCTACAGATTTTAAGTTAGATGCTTCATCAGAAACCCTATTAATTGATGGAGATCCAGACTTAGCCTACTTACAGGAAATTTCAGAAAGATACGGTTCTAAGGAATTTTTAATTCTTACATACACTCCTAATGAAGGAATGGTGACAGATTCCTCAATGAATAATTTATTAAGTCTAAAGTACAAAATTCAAAGTTTAGATTGGGTTCATAGTGTTATTACACTTTTAGACATACCACTATTAAGTAATTCAGATGCACCACTTCAAGAAAGGTTGGAAAGTTTCAAAACTTTAAAAGATGAAGAGGTAGATAGAGAAAGAGGTTTTAGTGAAATTTTAAACAGTCCTGTCTTTAGCAATTTTGTAATTAGTGAAGACGGTAAGACAAGTGGTATCATTGTTAATATAAAACAGAATAAAAAATTAGAAAATATTGAAAATAAATCTAGAGAAGATATTGAAAATTATAAAGATCAAATCAAAAAACAAAATCACCAAAATATTTTAGAGATAAGACAAGTAATTAAAAGTTATGGAGATGTAGGTAAAATTTACTTAGGTGGAATACCTATGATTGCAGATGATATGATGACTTTTATAAAAAGTGATATCATCGTATTTGGTATAGGAGTTTTATTATTTATTATAGGAACTCTTTGGTTTGTGTTTAGAAATTTAATTTGGATTATTGTTCCTATTAGTAGTTGTTTTTTCTCTGTGATTATTATGATGGGCTTTCTAGGATTGCTCGGATGGAAAGTGACTGTTATATCATCAAACTTTATTGCTTTAATGTTAATCTTAACAATGGCGATGAATATTCATATGAGCACTAGATTTCTTCAGCTTAAAAAAAATTTTCCATCAAAAAATAACTTTGAAATCATTTCCTTAACAACAAATAAAATGTTTTGGCCTATATTGTATACAGTTTTAACAACAATTTTAGCTTTCTTGTCTTTAATCTTCAGTGAAATTAAACCTATTATAGATTTTGGATGGATGATGACTTTTGGTTTGATTACATCTTTTATTATTACCTTTACCTTGCTCCCTACTCTTCTGAGTTTTACCTCAACAGGAAACGTATCTTTAAAAAAAGAGCAAGTTTCTAAGATCACATCAATACTTGGTTCTATTTCCTTAAATAATAAATTTACAATTTTTTTTGTAACTGGAATTATTGTTGTCTTAAGTGTAATTGGCATAAGTAAGTTAGAAGTTGAAAATAGCTTTATAAATTATTTTGATAAAAACACTGAAATTTATAAAGGAATGAAACTAATCGATGAGGAGCTTGGTGGAACTACACCTTTAGAAGTAATTTTAAAATTTCCAAAAAAAGAGGAAAAGAAGTCAGAAGAAGATGATGAATTTGAAGATTGGGAAGATGAAGAAGACACAAACGATGAAAAGTATTGGTTTACAAAAGATAAAGTAGATAGAATTACATCTGTTCACAATTATTTAGATAGTCTTCCACAAGTTGGTAAAGTTTTATCCTTTTCATCAATAATAGAGGTTGCAACACAATTAAATAACAATAATCCACTTGGTACTTTAGAAATGGGAGTATTGTACTCAAAAATACCTGAAAGTATCAAAACAGAAATAATTGATCCATATCTATCAATAGAAAATAATGAGGCTAGAATTAGTCTTAGAATTATAGACTCACAAGAGAACTTGAGAAGAAATGATTTAATTAATAAAATTAATTTTGATTTACAAAATGAATTAGGATTAGAAAAAGATGATTATAAATTAGCGGGAGTTTTAATATTATTTAATAATTTGTTACAAAGTTTGTTTAAGTCACAAATTTTAACACTTGGTTTGGTTATGATTGGCATTTTCTCAATGTTCATTGTTTTATTTAGAAATATAAAACTTTCATTAATTGGTATAGTGCCAAATTTTATTGCTGCATTCTTTATTTTAGGAATTATTGGTTTGTTAGAAATCCCATTAGATATGATGACTATTACAATTGCTGCAATTACAATTGGTATAGCTGTTGATAATAGTATTCACTATATTTACAGGTTCAAAGAGGAGTTTAATAAACTAAAAGATTATAATAAAACTTTAAAAACATGTCACTCAACAGTTGGGGTTGCAATTTTAAATACCTCAATTACAATTGTCTTTGGTTTTTCAATTTTAGTACTATCTAAATTTATACCTACAATTTATTTTGGAATGTTTACAGGTCTTGCAATGTTGCTTGCAATGATATCTGTATTAACTTTACTGCCGGCATTGATTTTGGTGGTTAAACCTTTTGGTAAAGATGCCTAATGGTAGACGCTTTTAAAGATTTTTTTGAAGCATCGTCTATTATTGATTTAATCTATATTGCAATAACTATATGGTCTTTAATAAGTTGTTATAGGAAAGGGTTTGTATTAAGTATTCTTTCAATGACAAAATGGCTCCTAGCCTACGTTATTACTCTTATTTTATTTCCACGTATAAAGCCTTATGTAGAGAATATAATCGACAACGAATATGTTCTAGATATAGTACTTGGAATTGCAATATTTATAGTTGTTATATTTTTGATCTTATTGGTTAACAAGGGTATCGGTAAAGCGGTAAAATATACTGGGATTGGAGGCTTAGATACTACCTTTGGATTCTTTTTTGGGTTTGTAAAAGCTTATATTATTTCTGTATGTATTTTTTCAGGAATTCACATTGTTTATAATCATGATAAATGGCCAATAAATTTAGATAAATCATTCACCTTTCCATATTTAGAAAAAGGTAGTAATTATCTGATAAAAGAATTCCCTAATGAAAAAACATATCAAGATTCTAAAGAAAAAATTGAAGATATTTGATCCAAAATTAAAAGAAGAGTGTGGAGTATTTGGCATCAGTAATGCTAAGGATGCATCTGCCTTAACTGCTTTAGGTTTACACGCATTACAACATAGGGGTCAGGAAGGATGTGGAATAGTTACTTTTGATGGAGAAAAATATTATTCTGAAAAAAGATTTGGCTTAGTTGGAGATAATTTCAATAAAGAAAAAGTTCTAAAAAATCTAAAGGGCAATTATGCTATTGGACATAATCGATATAGTACTACCGGCAATAATATTTTAAGAAATATTCAACCTTTTTTTGCAGACACTAACGCAGGTGGAATTGGAGTGTCACATAAC
>CACBDD010000029.1 GCA_902537905.1 uncultured Pelagibacteraceae bacterium
GTGTTCTTGTGCCTGCAACAACATCCTCACCTTGTGCATTGATTAAATACTCACCATAAATTTCATTTGCACCGTCTGAAGGATTTCTTGTAAATACAACCCCAGTAGCACAATCATCACCCATATTTCCAAAGACCATCGATTGAACGTTAACTGCTGTTCCCCACTCTGCTGGTATTTGATTTAATTTTCTGTAAACTTTTGCTCTATTACTTTCCCATGATAAAAAAACAGCACTAATTGCTCCAAATAGTTGTTGAAATACATCTTGTGGAAATTCTTTATTTGTTTTTTCTTTTACTGTTCTTTTAAAATCTTCAATTAAACCATCCCAATCATTTTCGTCTAAGTCAGTGTCTAACAAAACACCTTTTGTTAATTTATAATTTTCAATTAGCTCTTCAAAATGATAGCTCTCTACACCCATTACAACGTTTCCATACATTTGAATAAATCGTCTGTAGCTGTCTTTAGCAAATCGCCCATTGGAAGTTTTCAAAGCTAACGCGTTTACCGTTTTATCATTCAAACCTAAATTAAGAATTGTATCCATCATTCCTGGCATAGATACTCTTGCGCCCGATCTAACAGATAATAACAAAGGATTTTTTAGGTCTCCAAATTTTTTAGAAACATCATTTTCTATAATCTTTAATTCTTTTTTAATTTGAGAAATTAAATTGTTATTCAATTTTTTCTTATCTTTATAAAAAATCTCACAAACTTTAGTAGATATTGTAAAACCAGGAGGAACTGGCAACCCCATCCTGCCCATTTCAGAAAGGTTGGCACCTTTTCCACCTAAAAAATTTTTCGGATTTTTAATAATTTTTGATTGTTTTGAATTGAAATTTAAAATGAGTTTCGTCATTAATTGGACTCAATTAGAGTAAAGTTAACATAATTGTCGAATGTTTTACACATCATTTGAATTAGTTCCAGCCTATTTTTCTTAATCACCAGATCATCCTCATTCACAATTACATTATCAAAAAAATCAAACACCTCTCTTTTAATACTTGATAAATTGTCCAATGTTTGAACAAAATTTTCATCATTATTAATATTTGAAAAATATTTCTTCAATTCATTAATTTTTTTAAATAAATTTTTTTCAATCTCAGTTTTAAAAATACCAGGGTCGGTTGTATTAGATAATTCGATTTTATCTTTTTTTAACTCACTTTCTAAAATATTTGATGCTCTTTTATAGCTTGTAATAATATCTATCCCGTTTTGTTTATTTATTATTTTATTTAAATTTTTTGCTTTATTAAAAATAATTACAGATTGATCTAAGTTAAAAGAACTTGTTGAAGCTTGAATTATATCATTTCGGATATTTTCCTCCTTCATATAGTACTTCAACCTCTCCAAAAGAAAATCTAGTAATTCTTTTTGTAAAGATTTATTCTCAAATTCAAATCCTTGATCTTGATACAAACTTGAAGAATAATTAATTAAATCTCTAATTTTAAAATCTTTTTTATTCTCAATGATGATTCTAACAATCCCTAACGCTAATCTTCTTAAGGCAAAAGGATCCTTGGAACTTGTTGGTTTTTGGTTTACACCAAAAAATCCAACTAAAGTATCAATCTTATCAGCTAAGGATAAAGCAATACTATAAGGTTTTTTTGGGATTTTTGTTCCAGATCCAATGGGTAAATATTGCTCACTAACAGCAAGTGATAATTCTTTATCAAACCCTTGCACATTTGCAAAATAACCTCCCATAATCCCTTGGAGTTCTGGAAATTCACCAACCAATTCAGATAATAAGTCTACTTTGCTTATCGATGCCGATAATTCTACTTTTTCTTTGCTAATTAATAATTCATCAGAAATTATAGCACCAAGCTTTCTCATTCTTTGAGCTTTATCAAAATAATTTCCAAGACCTTTGAAATAATTCATTAATTTCAAATCAGAAATTTTTTTGACCATGTTTTGAGCTTTATCTTTCTGCCAGAAAAATTCTGCATCACTTAATCTTGCTTCAACTACTCTTTCATTTCCTAATTTAATTAATCCTTTTTTATCTTTATTGTTTGCTACTACCAAAAATTGGTTTGTAATGTTTCCTTTTTTATCAAAAGTAGGAAAATACTTTTGGTGATGTTGCATGGTTAGTATTAAAATCTCTTTAGGTATATTTAAAAATTTTTTATCAAATTCACAAACAATTACATTAGGTTTGTCGGTTAAATCGACTACTTCCTGAAGAAGCTTGGGATTACTATCAATAAATATATTTCTTTTTTTTAAAAAAATATTGAATTTTTTTTCAATTAGATCTTTTCTCTCAGTGTGATCGATAACTATATCCATTTTTTTAAAAAAATTTTTATAAGATTTAAAGTCTGAAAATAGTTTTTTCTTTTCTTCAAATTCTTTATCAACAAATGTTGAATTAGATGAAATGAAATGATGAAATTTAAAATTTAGTTTTTTTTTATCAAAAATTGATAAGATAGATTTTAATGGCCTACCCCAAAATAGTTCATAATTTGACCATTTCATTGACTTTTTCCATTGAATTTTATTTAGTATTTGAGGTATGGCTTTTTCTAATAATGTATGAGTATCTAATTTTTTTGATCTAGTTTTATAAAAATAGAATTCACCTTTATCTGTTTTTTTTATAAACAATTCTTTTTTTGAAACACCATTTGATTTTGCAAATCCCTCCAACGCAGCATCTGGAGACTTTGTATTGGGGCCTTTTAGTTCCTCAGATTTTAAAACTATATTCTTTGCAACTCCCTCAAACAAAATTAACAACCTATTGGGTGTTGAGTAAGATGAATTTTTTTTAAATTTAATAGATTTTTCTAAAAAAAATTCATTAAAACTTTTTAGTAAATTTTCTCTTAAATTTTTTTGTAAATTTGAAGGTATTTCTTCACTAAACAATTCTAAGAAAAATTCAGACATTATTTTTGACTGTCTAACCAAATGCTAGCAGCTGATTTTGTAATATCTCTTATTCTAGATATATATCCTGCTCTTTGAGCAACACTAATTGCTCCGCGTGCATCTAATATATTAAATACATGGCTTGCTTTTAAACATTGATCATAAGCTGGTAATGAAATTTTTTTTTCGACTAATGACTTTGCTTCCGACTCATGCATATCAAACATTTTAAAAAGTGACTGTATATTTGCATGTTCAAAATTATATGCCGAAAATTCTCTCTCTGCTTGATGAAATACATCTTTATATTTCACACCATCATCATTCCATAATAGATCGTAAACATTTTTTTGTTGCTGTATAAACATGCATATTCTTTCTAATCCATATGTAATTTCTACTGATACGGGTTTGCACTCAAATCCTGCCATCTGTTGAAAATAAGTAAATTGAGTAATTTCCATGCCATCACACCATACCTCCCAACCAAGTCCTGCAGCACCCAATGTTGGACTTTCCCAGTCGTCTTCTACAAATCTTATATCATGATCTGAATGATCAATTCCTATTGATGATAAACTATTTAGGTAAAGTTTTTTAATATTTTCAGGTGAAGGTTTTATAAGAACTTGAAACTGATAATAATGTTGAAGCCTATTTGGATTATCTCCATATCTTCCATCGGTAGGTCTTCTTGATGGCTGTACATATGCTGTCTTCCAAGGTTTAGCTCCTAATGACCTCAATGTAGTTGCTGGATGAAATGTGCCTGCTCCCACTTCCATATCATAAGGTTGGAGGACCACGCATCCTTTTTTACTCCAAAACTTTTGAAGATTTAAAATTGTATCTTGAAATGTAAGAATTTTCTCTTTTGATTTAGAAGCCATATCTTTGCCAGATTGATCTTTCATCTAAAATATTTGCAAATTGGTCAATATGATTTGAAGATGAAAGTTTTTGACTTAACCATCCTTTTGTTTTTTCAAATTTTTTAATTACGACATCTTCACCAAACTTTTCTTTTAAGATTTCATGAGCATCTCCTATGCCATCAATTAATCCTAATTTCTTAGCTCTTGAACCTGACCAAAATTCACCAGAAAATAACTCTACTTCTGTTTTATTTAATTTTGCTCCACGGCTTTTTTCAACTACATTTATGAAATCTTGATGTAAATCTAATTGAATATTTTTAAGTCTTTGAATATCTTCTTCCTTTTCCTCCATAAAAGGATCAAGCGTACTCTTATTCTTTCCTGCTGTGTGAACTCTTCTCTCAACACCTATTTTCTTAATTAATTCAGTAAAACCAAATGACGAATATATAACCCCTATAGACCCAATAATTGAACTTGAATTTGCATAAATTTCATCTCCAGCACATGAGATAAGATATCCCCCAGATGCAGCAACATCTTCTGCAAAAAAGATAACTTTTTTATTACCTTTTTTAGCTTGCTGACGAATAAAACTATAAATTAAATGTGACTGTACAGGTGAGCCTCCAGGAGAATTGATTGATATTGCTACTGCAGCAGCTTTTTTAAGTGAAAAAGCTTTTTTAATAATTTCTTCCTGTCCTGCAAAATCAATACCTTGCTTAAATTTACCAGCATTACCAATGACGCCATTTAATTTAATATGTGAAACAATTTTTTTCTTTTTTAAAAAGGAGAACATATTTATCTCTTACAGAATATTTAATTGATTATAAAGACTACTTATAATTGAAGAAATAGGTGCGTCAAATGATAAGTAATAAATATTGCTTATTTATATTAATTTAAAATTAATATGGGAACTGTAGTACAGCTTAAAAACCAGATAAATAATTCATATTTCCAATTAAAGGATTCTGTTGAAGAAAAACTGGCTTTGACCGAAGAAAGAATAAAATCCAAATTAATTAGTGATATTCAATTAGTTCAAAAAATGACTAATTATCATATAGAAACTGGTGGCAAAAGACTTAGGGCTTTATTGACATTAGGAAGTGCTAAGTTATGTGGTTATTCAAAAGGTTCAAGAGACGTAAATTTAGCTGCTTGTGTAGAGCTTATTCACAGTGCAACTTTGATGCATGATGATGTTATCGATGAAGGTGAGATTAGAAGAGGTAAAAAAACTTTAAATAAAATTTGGAATAATCATTCCTCAGTTTTAATTGGAGATTATCTCTTAAGTAGATGCTTTGAGATGATGGTGGAAGATGGAAACTTAGAGGTATTAAAATTATTATCATCAACTTCAACTAAAATTGCACAGGGAGAAGTATTACAACTACAACATAATAATGAAGTTGATATGCTTGAAGAAACATATCTAAAAATTATCTCTGCCAAAACTGCAGAACTATTTGCCGCCTCAACAAAAGTAGGAGCAATTTTAGCTGAAGTACAAAACAAAGAAAAAGATGCGCTAGAATTTTATGGAAGGAATTTAGGGTTAACTTTTCAAATTGCAGACGACACATTAGATTATAATTCTGAATTAAAGTT
>CACBDD010000030.1 GCA_902537905.1 uncultured Pelagibacteraceae bacterium
GACATTTTAGCAATTATTCATAAAATGTTAGATTTAAGAGATGGTAAAGATGATGTTGATGACATTGATCACTTAGGCAATAGAAGAGTGCGTTCTGTAGGTGAATTGGTTGAAAACCAAGCCAGAATTGGTGTTTACAGAATGGAAAGAGCAATTAAAGAAAAAATGACTACTCTAGATGTTGAGTCTGCGATGCCACAAGATTTAATTAACGCAAAACCTTTAACTGTTTCGCTAAAAGATTTCTTTGCTAGCTCTCAACTTTCACAGTTTATGGATCAAACGAACCCATTATCTGAAATCACACACAAAAGAAGAGTTTCTGCTTTAGGACCAGGTGGACTTACTAGAGAAAGAGCAGGATTTGAAGTTCGAGACGTTCACCCAACTCACTATGGAAGAATTTGCCCAATAGAGACTCCTGAAGGACCAAACATTGGGTTGATTAATAGTTTATCCACTTATGCAAAAATAAATAAATATGGCTTTATTGAGAGCCCATATAAAAAAGTAAAAGATGGAGTTGTGCAAGATAAAGTTGAATATTTATCTGCCATGGAAGAAACAAAATTTACAATTGCTCAAGCGAATACAAAATTAGATAAAAATGGAAAAATAGTTGAAGAGCTTGTTTCTTGCAGACAAAATTTAAATTTCCTTTTATCTAAACCAGATTCGATTGATTATATTGATGTTTCACCAAAACAACTTGTTTCTGTTGCTGCATCTTTAATACCTTTCTTGGAAAATGATGATGCAAACAGAGCTCTAATGGGTTCTAACATGATGAGACAAGCAGTTCCTCTTTTAAAACCTGAATCTCCGTTAGTTGGTACTGGAATTGAAAGTGATGTAGCTTTAGACTCTGGTGTAACGATTGTTGCTAAGAGAGATGGAGTTGTTGATAAAATTGATGGTAAGAGAATTGTAATTAAAGTAACAGAAGAAACTGATTTTAGTGAGTCAGGTGTTGATATTTATAATTTACAGAAATTTAAAAGATCAAACCAAAACACATGTATTAACCAAAGGCCACTTGTTAGAGTTGGTGATAAAGTTAAATCTGGTGATATCATTGCAGATGGTCCATCAACAAAATTAGGTGAGCTTGCACTTGGAAAAAATGTAACGGTAGCATTTATGCCATGGCAAGGTTACAACTTTGAAGACTCAATTTTGATTTCCGAAAGATGTGTAACTGATGACGTATTTACTTCAGTTCATATTGAAGAATATGAAATAATGGCGAGAGACACTAAACTAGGTGAAGAAGAAATTACAAGAGATATTCCTAATGTTAACGAGGAAGCTTTAAAAAATCTTGATGAATCTGGAATAGTTTATATTGGAGCTGAAGTAAACGCTGGTGATATTTTAGTTGGAAAAGTAACTCCAAAAGGTGATTCAGCATCAGGACCAGAAGAAAAACTACTAAGATCAATCTTTGGAGAAAAAGCTATTGATGTTACTGATACATCTTTAAGAATGTCACGAGGTGCTAGTGGTACTGTTGTTGATGTAAGAGTATTTAATAGACATGGTATTGAAAAAGATGAAAGATCAATAACAATTGAAAGAGCTGAAATTGAACAAGTTCAGCAAGATAAATTAGTTGAGGAAGAAATTTTAGAAAGAAGTATCAAGCAAAGAGCTTCACAAATTTTATCAGGATCATCATTAACTAAAAAAGTTAAAGATTTATCTGAAGGAACAAAACTTGATTTTGATGCAATCAATAATCTTCCTATAAACGATGTATTTAAAATAGTAGTTGGAAATGTAAATGATGAAGCAACGTTGGCACAACTTAAAGATCAATATAATAAAGCAAAACAAGATATTACTGAAAGATTTGAAGATAAAGTTTTAAAAATTAGAAGTGGTGATGATTTATTACCAAGTGTTATGAAAATGGTAAAAGTTTTTGTAGCTATTAAGAGAAGATTAAGACCAGGCGATAAAATGTCAGGAAGACACGGCAACAAGGGTGTTGTTAGTAAAATAGTACCAGTTGAAGATATGCCATATAGAGAAGATGGTAGACCAGTTGATATTGTTTTAAATCCTCTAGGTGTTCCAAGTAGGATGAATGTAGGCCAAATTTTAGAAACTCATCTAGGTTGGGCTTGTAAAGAATTTGGTGAAAAGATTAAAAATTTAGTTAATGAAAATAACAAAAAAATCGAAAGAACTGAAAAAATAGAAAAATTCTTAAAATCTGTATATGGAGAAGATACTTTTAATGAAAAAGTAGACAAATTAAGTAAGAATGAATTTAAAGATCTGTGTGAAAATTTACAAAATGGTATTGCAATATCAACTCCTGTTTTTGATGGTGCTAAAGAGAAAAATGTAACTGACATGTTAGAGTTAGCTAACTTACCTGGATCTGGTCAAACTTATTTATGGGATGGAAGAACTGGAGAAAAATTTGATAGACCAGTTACTGTTGGAATAATTTATATGTTGAAACTTCATCACTTGGTTGAAGATAAAATTCATGCAAGATCTACAGGTCCTTACAGTTTGGTTACACAACAACCTCTTGGTGGTAAAGCACAATTAGGTGGTCAAAGATTTGGAGAAATGGAAGTATGGGCCCTTGAAGCTTATGGTGCTTCCTATACTTTACAAGAAATTTTGACTGTAAAATCTGACGATGTTGCTGGAAGAGTTAAAGTTTACGAAACTATAGTTAAAGGTGAAGAGAATTTCGAGTCTGGTATTCCAGAGTCATTTAACGTCTTAGTTAAAGAAATTAAATCATTAGCATTAAATGTGGAGCTTAATTAATGAAAAAAGAAATAACAGATTTATTTAAAGGAAGCGAAATTTCAGAAGCGCAAAATTTTAATAGTATAAAAATTTCTTTAGCTAGTCCTGAAAAAATTAAATCTTGGACATTTGGAGAAATAAAAAAACCAGAAACTATAAATTATAGAACTTTTAGACCGGAAAAAGATGGTCTATTCTGTGCAAGAATTTTTGGTCCAATCAAAGATTATGAATGTTTATGCGGAAAGTATAAACGAATGAAATTTAGAGGTATTATTTGTGAAAAATGTGGAGTCGAGGTAACAAAATCTAATGTAAGAAGAGAGAGAATGGGTCATATTAATCTTGCAACTCCTGTGGCTCACATTTGGTTCTTAAAATCATTACCAAGTAGAATTGCACTTGCGGTGGATATGAAGTTGAAAGAGATCGAGAGAGTTCTTTATTTTGAAAACTTTATAGTAATTGAGCCAGGATTAACTGGTTTGAAAAAAAATCAACTTTTAAATGAGGAAGAATTAGCAAAATATCAAGATGAATTTGGAGAAGAAAGCTTTACCGCAGGTATTGGCGCAGAAGCTGTTCTTGAGATGTTAAAAAATCTTGACTTAGAATTAGAAAGAAAAAATCTTGTTAGCTTTATTAAAGAGACCAAATCTAAAGTTAATGAAGAAAGAGCAATCAAGAGATTAAAATTAATAGAGTCATTTATTGAAACTGGTCAAAAACCAGAGTGGATGATTATGACCGTAGTTCCAGTTATTCCGCCAGAATTAAGACCTTTGGTTCCACTAGATGGTGGAAGATTTGCTACTTCAGATCTTAACGATCTATACAGAAGAGTTATTAACAGAAATAATAGATTAAAAAGATTAATGGATCTTAAAGCTCCAGATATCATTGTTAGAAATGAAAAAAGAATGCTCCAAGAGTCTGTTGATGCTCTTTTCGACAATGGAAGAAGAGGTCGAGTTATTACTGGAACAGGTAAAAGACCGCTTAAATCTCTTGCAGAAATGCTTAAAGGTAAGCAGGGTAGATTTAGACAAAACTTATTAGGAAAAAGGGTAGATTACTCTGGAAGATCTGTAATTGTTGTCGGTCCAGACTTAAAATTACATGAATGTGGCTTACCAAAAAAAATGGCTTTGGAGTTATTTAAACCATTTTTATACGCAAGATTAAACAAATTAGGTTTAGCATCTACAATTAAACAAGCTAAAAAATTAGTTGAGAAAGAAACTAATGCTGTATGGGATGCATTAGAATTAATTGTACGAGAGCACCCAGTTTTATTAAATAGAGCGCCGACACTTCATAGACTTGGTGTTCAAGCTTTTGAACCAAAATTAATTGAAGGTGATGCAATTGAGCTACATCCTTTAACTTGTGCAGCTTTTAATGCTGACTTTGATGGTGACCAAATGGCTGTTCACGTACCGTTAAGTTTAGAAGCTCAGTTAGAAGCAAGAATATTAATGCTATCAACAAACAACATTTTATCACCTTCAAATGGTAAACCTATTATCGTTCCAAGTCAGGATATGATTTTAGGAATATATTATCTTTCACAAGAACCAGTATCCGATAAACCCTCTGGATACTTTACTAATTCTGATCAAATAGAATTTGCATTATCTTCAGGTGAAATTAACGTACATAGCACTATTATTTCAAGATATGAAACTGTTGACGAACAAGGAAATAAGAAGATTGAAAAATATACATCAACTGCAGGAAGATTTTTATTAGCTAACCTATTACCTAAAAATAGTAATATTAAATTTTCATTAGTTGATAGATTGTTACCAAAAAAAGTTGTTTCTGAGATAATTGATGTAGTTTTCAGATTCTGTGGTCAGAAAACCACAGTAATTTTCTGCGATAAACTTAAAGATTTGGGATTTAAGCATGCATTTAAAGCGGGAATTTCATTTGGAAAAGATGATTTAATTATTCCTGAAAATAAAACTCAATTAATTGATGATACTAAAAAATTAATCGCTGATTATGAAACCCAATATGCTGAAGGTTTGATTACAAGAGGTGAGAAGTACAACAAGGTTGTTGATGCATGGTCTAAATGTACAGATAAAGTTGCGGGTGAAATGATGAAAAGAATTTCTGCAACTGAAAAAACAGAAGAAGGATTAAAAATAAACTCAGTATTTATGATGGCTGATAGTGGTGCAAGAGGTTCAGCAGCGCAAATGAAACAATTAGCTGGTATGAGAGGAT
>CACBDD010000031.1 GCA_902537905.1 uncultured Pelagibacteraceae bacterium
TATTGGTTATCTTGACCAAGGAGGAAAAGGAATTATTCAAGCTTCTTTAGACTCTGGTGCATTTGATACTTTCGTTTTATCAGATGGTATGATCGGTCAATCTTTGGTTGATGCATTTGGAAAAGACTTAAACAAATCATTTGGATCTCTACCAGGTTCTACTGGTAAAGGTGCAGGTATATTTGCTGAAGTTGCAAAAGCTGGAGGTGTAGAAGCTTCTGGTCCTTACACAGGTGAATCTTACGATGCAGCTGCTTTAATCGTTCTTGCAATGCAAGCAGGTAACTCTGCTGACAGAGCATCAATTGCAAAAAATGTAATGGATGTTGCTAACGCTCCTGGTACTAAAATCTACCCAGGTGAATTAAAGAAAGGTTTAGACTTACTAGCAAAAGGTAAAAAGATAAATTACGAAGGTGCTACTGGAGTATCTTTTACTGAAGTTGGTGAAGCTGAAGGTTCTTTCTTAGAGCAAGAAATTAAAGGCGGAAAATTCAAAACTAAAAAACAAAGATAATTTTATCTTAATTTAAAAAACCCCAGTAATTTAATTACTGGGGTTTTTTTTTAAATCAGCTCTTATCGTAAATAGAGTAATTATAATTAGAAAAATCAAACATATTAAATTCATAGTTTTCCAGCTAGTTAAACTTAGAAATGCGCCAGCAGACAAGCTTGCTGCTGCTTGTATAGTATAAACGATCAAATCATTATAGCCTTGAGCTCTAAATTTTTCTTCTTCTCTGTAACACAAAACAAGTAAGCTCGTTCCAGAAATAAATAAAAAATTCCATCCTAGCCCCAGAAAAATAAGAGCAATCAAATAATTAATAAAGTTTTGTTCAAATAAACTAGTAATAATTGTGACTAAAAACAGTAAAACTCCCATATACATAATTTTACTATGACCAAACCTTTTAATTAAATTTCCAGTAACCAGTGAAGGTAAAAACATGGCTGCTATGTGTAGCTGAATAACTAATCCTGTCTTGGACAAACTTATTTTCTCCATCAAGTGCATACTTATAGGTGTAGCTGTCATTAAAAAAGTCATTACAGCATAGGCAAAAGCTGAAGCTACTAGTGCCTGCAGAAATCTAGGTTGTGATATAAGTTCGTAAAAACTTCTTCCAGTTTTATATTGATTGTTTGATGTCTTTTTAGATTCCTGAAAAAAAAATAAAAAAATTGTTGATAAAAAAGATAATGTTGCAAGAGCAAGATAAGAACCTGCATATATGTGATCTGAAATAAATTCTTTAGAAATATTTGCAATATTTGGACCAATAAACGCCGAACCTATTCCTGCTAACAAAATGATAGAAATTGCTTTTGGTGCATAATCCTTATCTACAACCTCGACTGCTGCAAAACGATATTGATGACTGAAAGCTATTCCTCCACCAATTAAAAAACATCCCAAATTATATAAAATAAAGCTTTCTATTATTATAGAGTATGCAGTTAAAAGAGATGCTAGACTTGTTCCTATTGATGCATAAATAAATCCTAATTTTCGTCCAATCAAACTCATTAGCTTAGCAGCAAAAAAAGCAAATAACGCAATTCCAACAACTGACAAAGCCATTGGAAGAGTTGCTAAAGATTTTATTGGACTAAATTTTGAACCAATTATACCACTTAAAAAAACGGTGACTGGGGCAGCTGTAAAAGCAAATATCTGGCTTAAAATGAGTAACGAAAGATTTTTATTCATTAAAAGAATAAATACTTATCAGCCATATACAAAGCCCAAGCAGCAGCAGCACCCAATATAATATATTTCATTATGTTTACTTTATTTCTATTTTTTCAGGAAGTATACCTTTAGGTCGGTATCTCATTATAAATAACAATCCTAATCCCATCAGTAAAAATCTGAAATAAGGGACACTTTCAATTAAGTGAGCTTTAAGTGCATTTGTTTCAGGAATCCCCGCAGTAAAAAAATTAATTAAAAATAAAGAAATTGGAGCCGCTTCAATCCATAAGAACCAAACAACAAATCCTCCTAAAATTGCTCCAAAATTATTTCCACTTCCTCCAACGATTACCATTACCCAAATCAAAAAAGTATATCTCATAGGTCTATAACTTCCTGGTGTAAATAATCCATCCTGAGTAACCAACATTGCACCAGCAATTCCAACAATTGCTGAACCTAAAATAAATATTAATAGATGTTGTTTAACAACATTTTTACCCATGGCATTTGCTGCCTCTTCATTATCTCTTATTGCTCTCATCATTCTTCCCCAAGGAGAATAAAGAGCTTTTTGAGTTAAAATTAAAAGAATAATTACTACTACTAAGAATAATCCTGAATAACACAGTTTTACAAATACTGATGAACCTTCAATAACAAGTTGGTTTAAAGCAGCTTGACGATCAGCTAAATTCTCAATTACACTTAATTTTCCTGAATTAAACTTTTCAACTAATCTAATAAACCAATCAGTAGTTTGAAGATCTACTTCATAGGGTGCGGGTCTTTTTAGTCCAATAACGTTTTTGACCCCTCTTGTGAGCCAATCTTCGTGTTTAATAATCGCAATAACAATTTCGGAGATAAGAAGAGTAGCAATAGCTAAATAGTCTGCTCTAAGACCGAGTGCAACTTTTCCAACTATAAAAGCTAAACCACCAGCAAAAAGAGCGCCTACTATCCAAGAAAATACAATTGGTAATCCAAATCCTCCTAGGAAACCAGTTTTAGCAGGATCAACTGCTTCAATAGCTTCTATACCTGGCTCTGCAGAAAATCTAATAAGTAAAATACCTGAAATTATTATTGCAGCTATGCTGTATGTTCTGATTTTTGATTTTTCAAATCTTTTTAAAATAAACCTTATAACTAATACCATTACTACTATGAGCCATAAGGCCATTAAAATATCAAAACCTCCTGCCCTCCAGGCTTCTTGAACAGGATCGACCGATATCAATACTGCAGCTAAACCACCTAAAGCTGTATAACCCATAATTCCAAAATTAATTAAACCAGCATATCCCCATTGAATATTCGCACCCATGGTCATAACTGCAGAAATCAAACAAAGATTAAATATTGATAACGCTATGTTCCATGACT
The DNA here is from genome assembly GCA_902537905.1 of uncultured Pelagibacteraceae bacterium. Classification (GTDB taxonomy): domain Bacteria; phylum Pseudomonadota; class Alphaproteobacteria; order Pelagibacterales; family Pelagibacteraceae; genus Pelagibacter. Next base: position 3,092 of record CACBDD010000031.1, read on the forward strand.
GAAATATACCAACCATCAGAATGAGCACCATCATGATGCTATATGCTGCAATTACATTTAAATTTTTTCTCACAATACTTTTCCTTTAAATATTCCCGAAGGTCTATAAAGCAAGACAATCACTAAAATTGAAAATGAAACTGCAAATTTATAATCTGTCGAAAGTAATTGAACTAAACCTTCTGGCTCCATACTTTCAGGTAAAACATATATAAAAAATTTCTTATACGCGTATGTTAATAAAATTTCTGAAAAAGCGATGACATAGCCACCTAAAAATGCACCAAATGGATTTCCAATTCCTCCAACAATTGCAGCTGCAAAAATAGGAAGCATATTATTAAAGTAAGTAAATGGTTTAAAACTTTTATCTAAACCATACAAAGCACCACCAATAGTTGCTAAAATTCCAGCAATTACCCAAGTAACTAAAACTATTTTTTTTGGATCAATACCTGACAATAAAGCAAGATCTTCATTATCAGAATAAGCTTTCATGCTTTTTCCAGTTTTTGTTCTATTTAAAAACCAAAACAATAAAGAAACTAAAACTATTGTTACAAAAATAGTTATTACCTGAGTTGATTTCAATGCAAGCCCCTCGTTTAAACCAGTCATCTCTTTAAATTCTCGTGCTTTAATAATAAATTTTTCTCCATCAAAAAATCTTCTGTCACTAGGTCCAATTATTATTCTTACCACAGCTTGAGTTACAAACATTACACCTATACTTACCATTGCAAATTGAACTGGGGGGCTTTTTTGATATCTATAATATTTGAAGACAAATTTATCTATTAGAAGCATGTAAAGAATCATAAAAATAATTCCAAATGGGATAGCTAATAAAGCAGTAGGCAAAACACCTAAAGAGACACCTAATGATTGAAAATACCATGTAAATAAAATCGTTGCCATGGTTCCAAAAGACATCATGTCACCAGTTGCAAAGTTTGCAAATCGTAAAATTCCATAGATAAGTGTTACAAATATTGCGCCCAGTGCCAACTGAGAACCATAAGTTAATGCAGGAATGAAAATATAATTTAATAAAAGAATTATTGCATTTAAAAAATCCATATTACCCTCCTAAAAAAGAGCTTCTTACTCTTGGATCGTCTAATAATTCTTTTCCAGTTCCTGAATAACGATTTTCTCCAGTAACCAGAACGTAGCCCCTATCTGAAATGCTTAATGCTTGTTTTGCATTTTGCTCTACCATTAAGATTGCAACGTTTGTTCTTTTTACTTTTACAATGTGATCAAATAATTCATCCATCACAATTGGTGATACTCCAGCAGTTGGCTCGTCTAACATTAAAACTGTAGGTTTAATCATTAAAGCTCGACCAAGAGCAACTTGTTGTCTTTGACCACCCGAAAGTTCACCAACCATTTGATTTCTTTTTTCTCTTAAAATTGGAAACAGTTCATAAATTTCTTCAATTATATTTTTAATTT
>CACBDD010000032.1 GCA_902537905.1 uncultured Pelagibacteraceae bacterium
TTTTTTTGATCTTTGCTTTGAGCAATCGTAAAAATAAGTTCCTCATATGCTTCAACAAAACCTCGATTTATTATCTTATTTTTGTCAAATGAGGCATTAAATGGAGATGAAATTTCAATTTCTTTTATAGAAAATGTTTTTGCAATACTATTTTCTGTGGAAAAAAAAATATTTAATAAAGCAAGAAATAGAAAAAGATTATATAAACTCTTCTGTTTAATTAATTTTGAAAAACACCTCATATAATATTGTAATGAATAATAAAAATTTTACCTATAAAAAAAGTGGTGTTAACATTAAAGCCGCTGATAAGTTTGTAAATTTCATTTCCTCAGTTTCATCAAAAAAAAGGGGCAAAAAAAAGTTTTCTAATATTGGTGGCTTTGGTTCTATTTCAAATATCCCAAGTAACATAAAGCAACCTAAAATAGTTGCTTGCACAGATGGTGTTGGTACTAAAATTGAAATAGCTAATTCTTTAAATAAATTTGATACAATTGGTATTGATCTTGTAGCAATGAGTGTGAACGATTTAATTGTTCAAGGTGCAAAACCGTTGCTTTTTTTAGATTACATTTCAATAAATAAGATTGATTTAATTAAACTTAAGTCGATCATTAAAGGAATAGTTAAGGGCTGTAAACTTTCAGATTGTGAACTTGTAGGTGGAGAAACAGCAGAGATGCCTGGCACTTATTCAAAAGGTAAATTTGATATAGCTGGTTTTGCTGTTGGTATTGTTGGTAAAAATAAAATCTTAAATAAAAATAAAATCAAAAAAAATAATTTAATATTAGCAATTCCATCTAGCGGATTACATTCAAATGGGTTCTCACTTGTAAGGTATTTAATAAATAAAAAAAAAATTAATATAAATAAAAATAAATTTTTAAAATCAGAACTTTTGAAACCAACAAAAATATATGTGAAAGAAATAATCAACATAATTTCAAAAAATCTTATTAATGGTTGTGCAAATATTACAGGGGGAGGACTTGCGGATAATATCAAAAGAGTTATTCCTAATAACATGGTAGCAGATATTAATTTAAACAAAATTAAAACTTTAAAAATATTTAATTGGCTTAAAAAAAATGGAATACCAGAAAATGAAATGTTAAAAACATTTAACTGCGGTGTTGGTTTTTGTTTAATTATCAACAAAAAAAACTTTAAAAAAGTTCAAAATTATTTTCCTAAAGATTACAAACCATATGTAATTGGAAAAATTATTAATGGTAAAAATAAAGTGAAATTAAATGGTTCTATCAATTGGAACAAATAAAATAAAAACTGCAATATTTATCTCTGGAACAGGTAGTAATTTAAAATCACTTATTAAGTTTTCTAAATTAAAGAAATCACCTATTTCTATAAATCTAATAATTACTAATAATAAGTTAGCCAAAGGTTTGAAATATGGAACTATTTTTAAAATTCAAAAAAAAATAATTAGTTTCAAAAATAAAGATATTGCTGAAAAAAAAATACTTAAAGAACTTAAAAAAAATAAAATTGAATTAATTTGCCTAGCAGGATTTATGAAAATACTTTCTAAAAATTTTCTTAAAAATTTTAAAGGTAAAATTTTAAATATTCACCCTTCACTACTACCAAAATACAAAGGTTTAGATACTCATCGAAGGGCTATAGAAAATAAAGATAAATACTCAGGATGCACTGTTCATTTAGTTAATTCAAAATTAGATTCTGGAAAAATAATTCTTCAAAAAAGAGTTAATATTTATAAAAAAGACAGTCCAAATAGCCTTGCTAAAAGAATTTTAGCTCAAGAGCATAAACTATATCCAAAAGCTATTTTGAAAATCTTTAGTCTTTAAAAAAGAAATCAATTTCAATTTTAGCATTTTCAACACTGTCAGACCCATGAACAGAGTTTTTATCAATTGAAATCCCATATTTCTTTCTAATTGTGCCTTCTTCAGCATCTTTAGGATTTGTTGCACCCATCAATTCTCTATTTCCTAAAACAGCGTTTTCTTTTTCAAGCACCATTACTACTATCGGACCTGAAGATAGGTATTCACATAAATCATTATAAAAAGGCTTTGTTTCATGAACTTTATAAAAATTCTCTGCCTCAGATTTTTCAATTTTAATTTTTTTTTCTTTTAAAATTGAAAAACCATTGTTTTTAAACATTTCTTTAATTTCATTCTCAAGATTTCTCTCAACTGCATCAGGTTTTATAATTGATAAAGTTTGTTCGATATTACTCATATTTATCCTCTATTAGTTTATTTAATAATCTTACTCCATAACCTGTAGCTCCACCTGAGTTTAATGCACCTCCATATTTAGAGAAAGCCATACCTGCTATATCTAAGTGAGCCCATGGTGTTTTATTTAAAATAAATCTTTGTAAAAATTGGGCTGCAGTTGTTGAGCCTGCTCCACCCACATAATTAATATTTTGCATATCTGCATTTTTTGAATCAATTAATTTATCAAAGTTTTTATTCAGAGGCATTCTCCAAACTTTTTCTTCAACTTTCTCTCCTGCTTCGATTAATTCATTTGATAATTTATCATTATTTGAAAATAAACCTGCATATTCTGATCCAAGTGAAACAATAATTGCACCTGTAAGGGTAGCTAAATCAACTATAAATTTTGGTTTAAATTTTTCTTCAGTATAAGTAAGTGCGTCTGCAAGCACTAGTCTACCTTCAGCATCTGTATTTAAAATTTCTACTGTTTTTCCACTATAAGATTTTACAATATCTCCTGGTCTTTGAGCATTTCCACCTGGCATATTTTCTACCAAACCAACAACACCCACTGCGTTAACTTTCGCTTTTCTTAAAGCTAAACTTTTCATCAATCCAACTACAACTGCCGAACCAGCCATATCATAAGTCATATCTTCCATAAATTTAGCTGGCTTAAGCGAAATTCCTCCAGTATCAAAACAAACTCCTTTACCTACAAACGCAAGTGGTTTTGATTTATTTTTTAAACCATTCCATTCCATTGTAACCAAGTAAGAACCCCTTATGCTTCCTTGACCAACACCAAGTAAAGTATTCATACCTAATTTTTTTAACTTTTTTTCGTCATAAACATTTATCCTCAAGCCAATCTTAGATAAAGATTTTAATCTCTTTGCATACTCATCAGGATGTAAAATATTACCAGGCTCTGAAACTAAATCTCTAGTATAGAAAGTCCCTTCTTCTATTGCTTTAAATTTAATTTGATCTTTAGCAGATGGAATATTTTTTCCAATCACATTTATTGAGATATTTTTTTTATTTTTCTTTGTTTTATATTTTTCAAAAGTATAAGATTTAAGTTTTAAACCATGCAAAAAGTGACCCACAAAATTTTTTAGTTTTGTTGACACTGCGTCAGGGTAAATTAAGAATTCTTTTTGTTTAAAATCTTTTAAATAATTAAAGAAATCAGCACCTAAATTCTCAACTTGAGAAAAGCTTATATTTGTTTTTACAGATATTAAAAAAAATTTTTTTTTTGAATTCAGGTCTAAACTTATTATTTTTTTTTTTAAATTTTGGGATTTTAATACATCTTCAATAAACTCAATTTCAGTTTTGCTAATATATTTCTTTAAAATTGTTAAACTATACTTTTCATCAACAAAGAATATCAAATTTCCAGATTTTGATATTGATGAATAGTTTTTATAATTTATTAATACTTTCATAAATTTTCAATACACTCTAAATAAGATGGATGCTATATATGAATAAAAATAGCATATTTCAATGAAAAAAATATTATTTAGAAAACTTCTTACTGATTGCTTTGTTTTCTTTTTAGTTGCTCTAATTAGCACAAGTATAATAATTTGGATTTTCCAGGCAGTAAATTATTTGGACATTATAGTTGAGGATGGGAGAGACTATATGGTTTATATAAAATATTCCCTTCTAAGTTTACCAAAAATAATTAGTAAGATTTTACCTTTTGCAATTTTTTTCAGCTTTTATTACGTTATAGACAAATATGAAATTAACAATGAGTTAATGATATTTTGGAATTTTGGTGTTGAAAAGATCCAATTAGCAAACTTCCTAATCTATTTTTCAATATTATTAACTATAATACAATTATTAATTACAATTTTAATTGTTCCTGATACACAAAATTTATCAAGATCTCTAATAAGAACTTCTAATGTTGATTTTATAGATAGTTTTATAAAACCTGGAAAGTTTAATGATAATATTAATGGATTAACAATTTATGCTGAAGAAAAGTTTAAAAATGGAAATTTAAAAAATTTATATATTAAAAAAAATGAAAATAATAAGAATATACAAATTACAATTGCAAAAAAAGGTGAGTTTAAAAATTTACCAAACTCTCAATTATTAGTTTTATATGAGGGACAGACTATTAATAAAGTAAATAATAAAATAACAAATTTTTACTTTTCTAAATCAGACTTTAATTTAAGCTCTTTAAATACTGACATTGTAACAGATGATAAAATTCAAGAAACAAAAACTAAAATTCATATTTCTTGTATAAAGAAATATTTCAATAAAGATTTAACTTT
>CACBDD010000033.1 GCA_902537905.1 uncultured Pelagibacteraceae bacterium
ATTCTTGTTAAAAATTTTCCATACATTTGATTTGCTAATTTAAAATCTTTATTCAGTTTAATTGTTTTTTCAAAAAAGAATTTTGCTTTATCAAAATTTTTTTGTTGTTCAAAATTTTTTGCTAATCCAAGATTTGCATTAATATACTCAGGATCGATTTCTAAAGATTTTTCAAACATATTTTGGGAATTTTTTAATTCATTTAACTCATCATAAACTACAGCTAAGTTATAACATAAGGTCTTATCATTTGAATTTAACTTGTAAGATAATTTTAATTGATCAAGTGCTTCAGAAAATTTTTTTTGAAGTGCATAAATATTTCCCAATAAATAGTAAGGATAGTAATTTTCTTTTTTTACTTTAATGACTTTAAATAATTCTTTTTCTGCAATATTGAATTGTTGATTATTAATAAGTTTAATTATTTCTGAAACAGATTTGATTGAGTCTTGATTTTTTTTCACGAATTATAATACATAAGGTTCTCTTCTAGCAGTTTTGCCCAACACTCTTTCAACAGCAAAATCACTGATATCAATTGTTTGATATGAACCAGTTGTAATCAATTCAGTTAATGCTCTTCCAATACCTGGGGCTTGCATTAATCCTCTTCCTGTAAAACCAGTAGCCATATAAACATTTTCGTACTTAGGATGTTTTCCAACTACAGCATTATTATCTAATCTGTTACAATCGTAATAACCTGCCCATCCTCCAGTTAATTTTAATTCTTCAAAAGCTGGTATTCTTTTTGCTAGTGCTGGCCAAACTAATTCTTCAAAATCATTCCATGCTGGCTCTAAATCATCTGCGCCGAATACTGATAATGGTGATCCTGCTAAATATTCTCCACCCTCAGGTCTCCAATAAACACCGGTAGTTAAATCACCAGTTAGAGGCATTTCTTTTATATATGTTGGACATTTTACTCTAAACACTGTGTGTTTTTGAGGTTCAACAGGAATGTCTTCTAATAATTCTTTAGTCCAACAACCAGCTGCGGAAACAATTGTTTTAGCATTTATCTCTGAAAGACTTTTAACCTCTCCTTTTATAAATTCTGCTCCAAGTTCTATTGCCTTACTTTTAAGTGCACTATGAAACATAAAAGGATCAATCCAACCTTCACTTTGATTGTCTGTATAAGTAGCAGTCTCAACACCTTCATCATTTATATATGGAAATACTTTTGATAGCTCTGAGCCTTTAATATTTTTTGTACCTGCATCACATTCTTTATGATTTTCCAAAGCTTTATATTGTTCTTCGGCATGTTTAGGACCAAACATCAAAAGATAACCATTGGTCACCATACTTGCTGTTGGATTAGGATTTTTTTCGGTTTTCAATAATTCTGGTATTTGAAAAATAAATTCTCTTGCAAATTTACCTAGTAAAATATTTTCTTTTTGAAAAAATTGTCTTCTAAAACCTCCTAAAGACAAAGGAAATGAGGCTGTCTTGTAAGTTGGATCTCTTTCAAAAACTTTAACTTTTCTTCTTTCTTTTGAAAGAAAATAAGCGGTTGCTGCTCCAATTATTCCACCACCAACTACAACAACATCATCCATAATTAATTCAATATTATTAAACTTGTATTCAAAATTAGAGCAAAGCAACACCAAAGTAAATATGGAATCATTAAATACGAGCTCATCATTGTGACGCGTCTATATCTTATGATTAAATTTATAATAAATGAAATTAACACAACCAATACCAACAACGCTAAAAGTATGTTGTGAAATGCAAAGAAAACTATACTCCAAGTTGCATTGAAAACTAAATGAATAAAATAAATATAAACTGTGTTCATCTCTTTATTTTTAGAATGCCAATACATCCAAATAGAAATTGTCATCAATAAATATAAAATTGTCCATACTGGACCAAAGACCCAATCTGGTGGGTTAAAAACAGGTTTATTTAATACAGAATACCAAGGCTCCTTGAAAGTGACTGTAGCTAATCCTCCAATTAATGAAGCTGAAAATGTAATGATAAGAAATAATATAAATGTTACAATTTTGTTTTTTAACATAATGTTTATACATAACAAAAAATGAGTAAAAAAACTATTTGGATAACAGGAGCTAGCAGTGGAATTGGTAAAGCAACAGCAATGAAATTTGCTATGGAGGGATGGAAGGTCATTATTTCTGCAAGGAGAACCGAATTATTAAATGAACTATCAAAAAATGAAAACATTTATTCATATCCATTAGATGTAACCAACGCAGTAAATGCGAAAGAAGTTTTCAATAACATTATCAACGATCATGGAAATGTTAATCTTTGTATATTCAGTTCTGGTACTTACGAGAGAAAATCAGAAAAAGAATTAAACGTCGAAAATATTAAACATGTAATGGAAGTAAATTTTATTGGAGTAATTAATTGTGTAAGTGCAGTTGAAAAATATTATAAAACAAAAAATAATGGTCATATTGCAATTGTTTCATCACCAGTTGGTTATAGAGGATTACCAAAATCTTCAGGCTACACTCCTTCTAAAGCAGCACTAAATAATTTTACACAAGGAATTTATTTTGATTTTAAAAAATTTAATATTAAAGTTACACTAATTACCCCTGGTTTTATTAAAACAGCTTTAACAGATAAGAATGAGTTTAAAATGCCCTTTTTAAAATCAACAAAATATGCAGCAAATGAAATTTTCGATGGATTAACTAAAAATAATAATTTTGAGATTATTTTTCCCTACCAAATAAAGCTAATCTATAAATTAATCCAAATATTACCTAACAAAATTTATAATTATTTAATATCAAAGTATGTAAATCGTTAATCCTTAACAAATACAACTGTTAATTCAGCTACTTTAAATCCAAACTTAGTCATTGTTGCTCTATTGATTGCAACTCTTTCATCTTGTTTAAAGATCCAATCATCAAAAGTAATTTTTATTTCTTTTCCTTTTACTGGAACTAACAAAACATACTCAAATTTAAATGCAGATCCGTAAGAATAACCCTTTGCTTTTCCAACAACGTCCCCTGCTGTACCTTCATAATTATGCTCATCTATTTTGGTAATTGTCCACTCACGATCTTGAACTTCTCCATCATCCCAATTAAATTTTTCTTTTAAAATTAATTGTTTACCATCCCATGTGCCATCTAAATCAGCTGAGAATTGTCTTGTAACTTTTCCAGATCTATTTTGCAAAACACCCCAAGCTTTAACATTTCCTGATAGGTATTCTTCAATTATTAATCTAGGTTCTTTGTTTTTAAAATCTTCTGGTTTCATTTCACTATTATTTGAGCAACTTGTAATTAAGAATGCCAAAATTATCAACGAAATTGATTTAATTATTTTCATGTTATTGCTGTTATTTATTCTGCATTGAAAATTGAATCAAATCAATATTTTTAGATTTAAATCCAGCTTCACAGTAAGATAGGTAAAATTCCCACATTCTTTTAAAAGTCAGATCAAAACCTTGATTTTTAATTTGATCCCACTTTCTTAAAAATTCTTCTCTCCAGATAGCTAAAGTTTCTGCATAGTGATCTGCATATGAAATGTATGAATTAATTGTTAAGCCATTATCTGAAACATATCTATTAATACTATTTTTATTCGGAAGAAATCCTCCCGGAAAAATGTATTTTTGAATAAAATCCTGTTTATTTTTGTATCTATCAAACAAACTATCATCAATTGTTATTGCTTGAATTGCAGCCTTTCCCCCATTCGATAAATTATCCTTAATGGTTTTAAAATAACTCTCTAAATAATTTTGCCCAACTGCCTCAATCATTTCAATTGAAGCGATCGAATTATATTTTCCTTTAAGATCTCGATAATCTTTTATCTCAATATTTACTTTTTCATTTAGACCACATTTATGAATTCTCTCTTTTGCGTATTCGAATTGTTTTTTTGAAATAGTAATACAATCTAATTTCACGTCATATTTCTTACCTAAATATTCAGCAAAGCCACCCCATCCGCATCCAATCTCTAAAACTTTATCTCCAGAACTAGGTTTGATTAGATCAATTAATTTTTGGTATTTATTATTTTGAGCAACACTTAAATTTTTTGAACTATCATTAAATATTGCACTTGAGTAAGTTAAAGTGTCATCTAGCCATAATGAAAAAAAATCATTTCCAAGATCATAGTGTTTTGCAATATTTTCCTTACTTCGACTTTTTGTATTTTTGATTATTTTATTTTTTATAAAATTAATTACAGGCAAATCAAGCAGACCAGAGAATTTATATATCAATTGAATATTTCTAGCTGTTAACTCAATTAAATCTGAGAGATTATCTGTTTCAAATTCTCCTCTCATATAACTTTCAGCAAAACCAATACTTCCACCTCTTATTAAATTATAATTAAGATTAGGATTTTTTATTTTAATATTTGCTTTTAAAGATTGATCTGGATTACCAAATTTCAAAACCTCACCCCCATAGGTAGTTATT
>CACBDD010000034.1 GCA_902537905.1 uncultured Pelagibacteraceae bacterium
ATGTAGAGTTTGTTCAGTTGAAGTTGCGTTAGAAAAAGATGGACCAACTAGAGTGGTCGCATCTTGTCATACGCCAGTTGCAGAAAACCAACACATATTTACTTCAAATGAAGCACTAACAAGTCTCAGAAAAAATATTGTTGAGTTAGTTTTAACTGATCATCCAATGGAATGTGATACTTGTGAAGTAAACAATAACTGTGAACTTCAAACAGTTGCAAATGATTTAGGTATTGATGATCATAGATACAATAGTCCTAAGCAACATAAAGGAATTCCAAGAGACACTTCTCATGATTACATGAGAATGAATTTAGATAACTGTATTAACTGTGGAAGATGTGTCAGGGCATGCGATGAAATTCAAGGATCATTTGTTTTAACAATGAGTGGCAGAGGATTTGAATCAAGAATTACAACAGATAACGATATGATGTTTGGAGATAGTTCATGTGTATCATGTGGAGCTTGTGCTCACACATGTCCAACAGATGCTATTTCGGATGTATTCCAATCTAAATCTGCAGCTGTAGATAAAAAAGTTAGAACTACTTGCTCATACTGCGGTGTTGGTTGTAACTTAGAAGCATCAATCAAAGATGATAAAGTAGTAGCAATTGATACTCCTAAGCAAACAGAAGTAAATGCAGGTCACACATGTATTAAAGGAAGATATGCATTCAGTTTTTATGATCATCCTGACAGATTAAAAACTCCATTGATAAAAAGAAATGGAAAGTTTGAAGAAGCTAGTTGGGATGAAGCGTATGACTTTATCAAAAAAGAAATGAATAGAATTACAAAAGAAAACGGACCAGATGCTTTTGCTGGAATTTCTTCTGCAAGATGTACTAATGAAGAAAATTATGTTTTCCAAAAAATGATTAGAGCTGCTGTTGGGACTAACAGTGTTGATTGTTGTGCAAGAATTTGTCATTCACCTACAGCTTGGGGTATGCAGCAAACTTTTGGAACAGGAGCTGCAACAAACTCAACAGAAGATATTTACCATGCAGATTTATTTTTAGTTATTGGTGCTAACCCAACTAACGCTCACCCAGTTACAGGAGCAAAAATTAAACAGCAAGTGATGAAAGGTAAAAAATTAATTGTCCTTGATCCAGTAACAACTGAATTAGCTAAACTTGCTGATTATCATATCAAACTTAGACCTGGAACTAACGTTGCGGTTCTAAATATGATGTTGCACTTTATTATTAAATCAAAACTATATAATGCTGACTTTGTAAGAGATCGAACAGAAGGTTTTGATAATTTCTTGAAGGAAATTGAAAGACAAGATGTTGATCAATTAGCAAAAGTTGCTGGTGTTGATAAACAATTGGTAAAAGAGGCTGCAATTGCTTATGCAACAGCAAGAAATTCTATGGAATTCCATGGACTAGGAGTTACTGAACACGAACAAGGTTCAAAAACTGTAATGTTAATTGCTGATTTAGCAATGATTACAGGAAACATTGGAAGAAAAGGTGTCGGTGTAAATCCTCTAAGAGGTCAAAATAATGTTCAAGGTGCAGCAGACATGGGATGTCAGCCTCACCAAGGTGCAGGTTATTTTCCAGTAGACAAAACAGAAAACCAAAAATTTTATACAGAAAAATATGGTGTAACTCATCCTACTAAAGCTGGTTTAAAAATTCCTCAAATGTTTGAGGCTGCAATCAGTAAAGATCTAAAAGGTTTATGGATTATTGGTGAAGATATAGTTCAAACAGATCCAAATAGTGCACATGTTATTGAAGCAATGAACTCATTAGAGCTATTAGTTGTTCAAGAAATATTTATGAGTGAAACTGCAAAACTTGCAACGGTAGTTTTGCCTGGAACAACTTTCTTAGAAAAAGACGGAACTTTCACAAATACTGAGAGAAGAATTCAAAGAGTTAATAGAGCAGTACCTCCACTACCAGGTACAAAACCTGATGGGTTAATTGTAACTGAAATGATGCAAAAATTAGGTTTTGATCAACCGTCTTATGATGCCGATCAAGTTTTAGAGGAAATAGCTGATATCGTTCCTTTCTTTAAAGGAGTAACAAGAGAAAGACTTGGAAAATTAGGATTACAATGGCCTGTAAAAGAAGATGGTTCGGATACAAAAATTTTACATACTGAAGAGTTTAAACTTGGTAAAGGTAGATTGAAAAACTTTGATTGGAAAGAATCTAGTGAAATAAAGGCTAATCAAAAAGATTATCCATTAATTTTAACAACTAGTAGAGTTTTACAACACTATAATGCAGCAACAATGACAAGAAGAACAAAAAATATAAACATTGTTGATGAAGATGTTTTATTGATTCACCCTAAAGATGCAGCATATAGAGATCTGAATACAGGTGATATTGGAAGATTATATTCTGGTAGAGGCGAAGTTGCTTTAAAAGTAGAAGTAACAGATAAAGTTAAAGAAGGAATTGTATTTACAACATTCCACTTCCCAGAACACATGGTCAATATGGTAACTGGCCATGGAAAAGATGAGGAGACAATGTGTGCTGAATACAAAGTTTCATCAGTTGAAGTTCAAAAAATTTCTAATCAATTTAAAACAGAAGTTAAACCAAAAGAACATCAAGCTGAAGTTAGTTAATTAAAATGACCATTGGTTGGTATTTTGACAATTCATATTCAAAATTATCAAAAACATTTAAAGAAGATATCAAGCCTACTCCAGTTCACGAGCCTGAGCTTGTTATTTTAAATGAAGAACTTGCTAAAAATCTAAATTTAAACTTTTCAGGAATAGATAAAAAAAAATTAGCTGAAATTTTTTCTGGAAACAGTTTACCCGATGGAACTAATTCAATTGCACAAGCATATGCTGGTCATCAATTTGGTCATTTCACGATGCTTGGTGATGGTAGGGCTGTTCTATTAGGAGAGCATTTAGTTAATAAAAATCAACGTTTTGATATACAATTTAAGGGTTCAGGTAGAACCTCTTTTTCTAGAGGTGGCGATGGAAGAGCCGCTTTAGGTCCAATGCTGAGAGAATATATAATTAGTGAAGCAATTAATGCTTTGAATATTCCAACAACTAGAAGTCTTGCAGTTGTTAAAACTGGAGAAAAAGTTGTAAGAGAAAATTTGTTAAACGGAGCAATTTTAACTAGAGTTGCGTCAAGTCATATACGAGTTGGTACCTTTCAGTATATTGCAGCAACTCAAAATCTTGAAGATCTTAATATACTAATTAATTATACAATTGATAGACACTATCCAGAAATTCAATCCTCTAAAAATAAGGCCTTAGATTTATTAAGTATTGTAATGGAAAAACAATGTCAGTTAGTAATCAGTTGGATGAGGGTAGGATTTATCCATGGAGTAATGAATACTGACAACATGGCTATTTCTGGTGAAACAATTGATTATGGTCCATGTGCTTTCATGGATCAATACGATCCAAAAACTGTATTTAGTTCTATAGATAAATTTGGGAGATATGCCTTTTCAAATCAGCCTCCAATTACAAAATGGAATTTAGCAAGATTTGCAGAATGTCTAATCCCACTTATTGATAAAGATGAAGATACAGCGATTAAAATTGCAACAGAGTTAATTGATAACTTTCAAATTATTTATGAACAAAAATGGTTAAATATGATGAGAGATAAACTTGGTTTATTTGGTGAAGATAAAAATGATCAAACATTAATTAATAAACTTTTAAATTGGATGAAAAATAATAATGCAGATTACACAAACACCTTCTGTCACTTAATGGGTGTTGAGATTGATGATGAAATTTACAAAAATGATGATTTTAAAGATTGGGCTAATGAATGGCAAAAAAGATTAAAGTTAAATAGTTCAACTGATAAACATTTAGAACTAATGAAAAAAACTAATCCAATAGTTATACCAAGAAATCAAAAAGTAGAAGAAGCCCTAGCTGATGCGGATAAAGGAAATCTAGAAACAATGAATAAACTTTTAAAAGTTTTAAGTAATCCTTACTCTAATCAAGAAAATATTATTAAATTTCAAAAACCTGCAGCAATTGGTAATGAAAAATATCAAACTTTTTGCGGAACGTAATTCAGAGTTTCAAAGTTAAATGGAAATTGCATCCAGCCTGTAATTATAAATTTTTGACCTTTTTTTAATAGTTCTCCTCGATGAGCATGAGTCCATTCTGCTGGCCAAATTAAAGTTTTACCAATTGTTGGTTTAATTTTTAGATTAAAATGATCAAAATAAGTTTCCCCTCCATCCTCTACATCATTTAAATACGTCATCCAGGCAAATACTCTGTGCATACTTTGCAAACTTCCTCTTTCACAATGAGTTAAATTATAATGGCCACCTGGTTCGTATTTTTGAATATTAAAGGTTGGAATATCTAGTGTTTTTAAATTGTCTTTTAAAAAAGGCC
>CACBDD010000035.1 GCA_902537905.1 uncultured Pelagibacteraceae bacterium
AGTCCAAAATTTTTTGCTAAAATATTTCTTTGTAATTTTCCTGTAGCACCTTTTGGTATCTCATTTACAAAGAAAATCTTCTTTGGAATTTTAAATTTTGCAAGTTTATCTTTCGCATAATTTTTAACATCCTCTTCGGAACAGATTTTTCCATCTTTAACTATGATTGCTGTAGCTATATCCTCACCCAACATTTCATCATCATACCCAAAACAAACCGCTTGTTCGATTGATGGATGGTCCATCAAAACATTATCCACCTCTAATGGAGAAATTTTTTCACCACCTTTGTTAATTATTTCTTTAAGTCTTCCAGATATTTTTAAATATCCATCATCATCAAAATAACCCTGATCACCAGTCCTAAACCAACCATTTACAAAACTATTTTTATTAGCTTCAGGATTATTTTCATAACCTAAGGTAACATTCGGCCCTTTAATACACACCTCTCCTTCTAAGCCTTTTTCTAATTGTTTTCCTTTTTCATCCATAATGCATACATCAGGACCAGCAGGTATACCAACAAAGCCAGGTTTTTGTTTTTTAGGTGGCAAAGGGTTTGATGTCATTTGGTGAGTTGCCTCTGTCATCCCATAAGCTTCTATTACTGGACATTCAAAAGTTTTATGTAATTTTTCAAAGACTGCTGGCGGTAAAGATGCAGAAGATGATCTTAAAAATTTAAGTTTTAGTTTCTTAGCAATTTCCAAATTTTTATCGGCTCTCATTAATATGGCTTGATGCATAGTTGGAACACCAGAATACCATGTTATTTTTTCTGATTTTGCTAAATCTAAAAATTTCAAAGCATTAAAACCACTGCTAGCACATACAGAGGCACCAACTTTCATTGAAGATGCCAAAACTGCTATCAAACCATGAATGTGAAATAAGGGCATTATATTTAAGCAATGATCATTTTCATCAAGATTTAAACTCGAGGAAATATTTTCAGAGGACGAGAAAATATTTTTATTTGATAAAGGTACAATCTTTGGTCGCGATGTAGTTCCAGATGTATGTAGCACCAAAGATTCATCCTCCTCATTAGGAAGTTCAAAGTCTTTAGTATTTTTGAACAAATCAAACATACCGCTTGGTGTATTCTCTTTAGTTTTAATTTCACATACTGGGATTTTTAATTTCTTCGCAACTTCTACAGCTGGATTTTTTGAGTTAGGCTCAACAATTAAAATTTTTGGTTTTAAATCACCTAAGTAAAATTCAAATTCTTCTGCTTTATAATTAGGGTTTAAAGGCGCTGCCGACATATAGCTTGATACTGCTAAAAAGCTTGTAGCCATATGAGGGCCGTTAGGCAAAACAATTGCCGCTCTATCTTTATTGGAAATATCATTTGCTGCCAATTGGCTTGATATATTATTAATTAATAATTTTAACTCATTATAATAAAGTGGTGGATGGCTTGTTGAAGTAATTGCTATATTATTATTATTTTGATGTTCAATAATATTTTTTACTATTTTTTTCATTTAAATTAATATCCTTTTGCGTAGCCATCTTTTCTAGGATCTGATCCACCAATTAAATTACCATTTTTTCGGTCAATGCTAATTGCTTGGCCACCACCATGAGTTTCATCTATATATTCAACGTTATGTCCTATTTCTTTTAATCCTTGCATTACATCTTTAGAAACAGTTCTTTCTAATTTGTAAATATTATTAAAATGAAAAGCTCTTGGAAAACTTATAGCTTGTTGTGGTGAAAGATTAAAATCTAATATACTATTTAAAACATGTACTTGTCCTACAGGCTGGTACTGGCCACCCATTACACCATAACTAAGTACTTGGTCTCCATTTTTGTCTATTACCATCCCCGGTATAATAGTATGTAAGGGTCTCTTTAAACCCTCTATACAATTAGGATGATCTTCTTCCACTCTGAAGTTTGTTCCTCTATTATGTAAAATTATTCCTGTTTTTTCCGTTGTTATTGCAGAGCCAAATGCATAACAAACTGAATTAATTATTGATACTGTATTCAGATCTTTATCTACAACAGTCAAATAAACTGTTTCCGGGTGATTTGGAATATTTAAATCACCAACCTCTGAACATTTGTTTAAAGATATTTTATTGGCAATCTCGTCTATTGTTTCTTCTGATAGGATTTTATCGAGATTTAAATCTATAAAATCTGGATCTCCTAAATGTTCTTCTTTAATTTTATATGCTTGTTTTGTTACTTCAGCTTCTAAGTGGAATCTTTCAATACCGTCAAATTTATAATTTTCTATTTTTAATTTTTGTAACAATTTCATCATAATTAAAACTGTAACTCCAGGCCCATTTGGAGGACATTGGTGAATATCTATATTTCTATATTCAGAAGATATAGTTTTAGATTTTATTGTTGTTTGTTTTGAAAAGTCCTCAAGTGTATGAAGACCACCAAGTTTATTTAATGTATTAACAATATCTTCAGCTATTGGACCGTTGTAAAATTCAGAAATACCTTTTTTTGAAATTGATTCTAGTGTTGTTGCAAGTGGTTCTGATTTTCTTACTTCTCCAATTTTATAACTTCTTCCGTTATTTAAGATTATTTTTTTTGAATTCTGGTCTTCAGTCAGTTTTTTCAAACTTTTATTCCATGCATTTGCTACAACTTTTGTAACTTTAAAGCCATCTCTTGCTATATTGATTGCAGGGATAAACAGCTCTTCAAAATCAAGTTTGCCGAAGTCATCATGAATTTTTTTCCACGCATCAACAGCCCCAGGAATTGTTACAGAGTGAGGGCTAGTAAGACCTATTTTGTCTATATTTTTACTTTTAAAAAAATTATAATTTGCTTTTTCTGGAGCTATTCCTGACCCATTGTATGAGACAGGATCTTTGCCTTCCATTTTAACTATTGCAAAGCAGTCACCACCAATGCTAGTAGCATTTGGTTCCACAACAGAAAGAATTATTGATGCAGTAATTGCAGCATCTACTGCATTTCCACCTTTTTTTAAAATATTTAAGGCCTCCTCGGTCGCCAAAGGATGCGATGTGGCAGCCATTCCATTTGAACAAACTGCATCATTTTCTTTTGTTGATTTATGATTCATAGTAGTCATTTATTTCAAAAAATATAAATGATTAATAAAGTAAATAAAAGCATTATCATATTTTGTGTTTTTGCTTTCGGATTTTTATTATCCAATTTGGTTAGATCTATAACCGCAACCTTAACTCCTGTTCTTACATTGGAATTTGACTTGACGGCAGGAAATCTGGGATTATTGGCAGGAGGATATTTTATTGGCTTTTCTTTAATGCAAATTCCAGTGGGGCTTTTATTAGATAAAATTGGCCCAAAAAAGGTAATTGGTTATTTTTTAATAATAGCATTGATTGGAACAATATCATTTGCACTTGCAAAAAGTTTTACTGGATTATTTGTTTCCAGAATATTTATTGGCGTAGGCGTTAGCGCTTGTATGATGGGACCTCTTACTGGATATAGAGTATGGTTTGCAGAAAAATATCAACAAAGAGCGAATTCCTGGATGTTGATGGTAGCAAATATTGGATTTGTGTCGTCGACTTTACCTGTTCAAATACTGTTACCATATATCGGATGGAGATGGATTTTTATTTTAATAGCTATACTTATTTTATTTAGTATAATTTTAATCTTCTTATTTATTCCTAATTGGGAGCAAAAAGAGAGCACTTCAATAAAATCTGAAAAAGAGTCATTAAGCCAAATATGGAAAAATAAATTTTTTATAAGTATGATTCCTCTTGCCTTTATTAATTATGGAGGAATTCAAGCAATTCAAACTCTATGGGCTGGTCCATGGATGTTAAATATTACTGGTTATACACCTCTTCAAAGTGCCACAGGATTATTTTGGATAAATATTACTATGTTGATATCATTTTTAATTTGGGGATACGTTTTACCAAAAATTTCAGAATACGGTATTAGCAGTATTAAATTAATTAAATTAGGATTGCCTATAAGTTACTTTTCGTTATTCCTGATTATTTATTTTGGTAATAATGCAGGAGCATTTTTATTTACTTTATACATAATGACATCAATTGTCATTTCTTTAACTCAGCCAGCAATTGCACTAAACTTTTCAAAGAATTTAGCTGGCAAATCTCTTACTTCATATAATGTATTTCTTTTTTCTGGAACTTTTTTTATCCAGTGGGGGATAGGATTG
>CACBDD010000036.1 GCA_902537905.1 uncultured Pelagibacteraceae bacterium
CTTATCACTCTTGGTCTTATGATATGAGTGGCAAATTAATAGCCACACCTCATATAGGTGGAATGAATAAACATAGTTGTAATAAATTTAGTAAATCAAAAAGTGGGCTTAAGGAAGTCAGATCACATGTTTGGTTAGATTTAATTTTTGTTAATTTAAATAATAATGAAATTGATTTTGAAAAATATATTAAACCTTTAAGTGATAGATGGAACAAATTCTGGCCGATAAAAGATAGAGAATTAATGGTTTATTCAAACGATTATGGTTATTTTAATTTGAATGCTAAATGCAATTGGAAATTTGCAATAGAAAATTATTGTGAAAGTTATCATCTTCCATGGGTTCATCCTGGTTTAAACTCTTACTCAAAAATTGATGATCATTATCATATTCAAGGATTACCAAATCGTTTTGCTGGCCAAGGTACTATGGTTTATAACCCAAGATTTAAAAGTAGTTTAAAATTTCCAACTTTCCCAAACTGGCCAAAAGATCAAGAACATATTGCAGAATACGTTGCTCTTTTCCCAAATGTAATGCTTGGGATTCATAAAGACCATTTTTACGCCTACTGGCTAGAACCAGTAAATAATGAATATACAAAAGAACATATGGAAATTTTTTATGTTGGTAACGAAGCGGCAAATTCGAAAAAATTTAAATCACTTAGAAAACAAAACTTTGAACTTTGGAAAGGAGTTCAAAGTGAAGATTTAAATATAATTGAGGGAATGCAGGATGGCAGAAAGTCACCATCTTATAATGGGGGAAATTTTTCACCTGTGATGGATAATCCTACCCATCATTTCCACAAATGGGTTGCAAACAATATAATGAAATGAAAGGATAAATTATGAAAAAAGATCTTATTACTAGATTAAATGAAGGCCCAATAATGTGTGCTGAAGGATATCTTTTTGCAATGGAAAGAAGAGGTTATTTATCAGCAGGTCCATTTGTTCCAGAAGTAGTTTTAGAACATCCGGAAGTAGTAACTCAGTTACATAGAGAATTTATTAGAGCGGGATCTGATGTTGTTCAAGCATTTACTTATTACGGTCATAGAGAAAAGCTCAGAATAATTGGTAAAGAACATTTGTTAGAACCAATGCAAAAAGATGCTCTTAAAATTGCAAAAGATGCTGCTGCTGAGTTTAAAGATTTAGATCTTATGGTTTGCGGAGACGTGGCTAATACAAATGTATTTGATCCAGGGGATCCTAATACTCACAAACAATGTCAACAAATGTATGAAGAACAAGTAGCTTGGGCAAAAGAGGCTGGTGTTGATTTTGTAATAGCAGAAACAATAAATTGGACAGAAGAAATGAAAATAGCATTAAAAGCAATTAAGGATGCAGGACTTATTGCAGTTTGTAATTTTGCAATTCCTAGAGGGGATAAAACTAGAGAAGGTCATACTGCTGAAGATGCGTGCAAAATGATGGAAGATTTAGGTGCAGATGTAGTTGGTTTAAATTGTTATCGAGGACCTGAAATGACAATGAAATTATTAAAAAAGGTTAGAGTAAAAGTTTCATGTCATGTTGCTGGACTTCCAGTACCTTATAGAACAACAGAGGAAGAACCTGGTTTCTTAAATATCACTGATCATGGTTGCGACTGTATTCCAGGTGGAAATGCATTCCCAGTAGCTTTAGATAATTTATTTTGTAACAGATTTGAAATGGCAGAGTTCGCAAAAGATTGTGTAAAAAATAAAATAAATTTTATTGGTATATGTTGTGGAGCAGAACCACATCACGTAAGAGAAATGTCAGTTGCAATTGGAAAGAAACCAATTTCAATGAAATATATGCCAGACATGAGCAAACATTTCCATCATGGCACAGATAAATCTCTAAAAAAAGTGAATAAGGAAATTAAATACTAATGGAAAAGCATGCGAAGGTAGTGATTGTAGGAGGTGGTGTAGTAGGTTGTTCTATTCTTTATCATTTATCTAAATTTGGATTAAAGGATTGTATCTTGCTTGAAAGAAATGAGCTTACTTCTGGTTCATCTTGGCATGCAGCAGGAAATGTTCATGTAATTTCATCTGATCCAAATATTTCTAGGATGATGGCTTACACAATTGGCCTCTATAAAGAGATAGAAAAAGAGTCTGGTCATTCTGTTGGCTTTAAACCCAGTGGAGGATTTTATTTAGCATCAAATGAAGTGTGGGCTGATTATTTAAAAAGAGAAAGATCAAAAGCAAGATATATGGGGCTTGATCAAGAATTTATTTCTCTAGAGGAAGTAAAAAAGAAACATCCTTTAATTGACCCATCTAGATATTTGTTAGCTCTGTGGGATCCTATTGATGGAGAGGTTGATCCGTCAGGTGTGACTTATGCTTTTGCAAAAGCTGCAAAAGTTTATGGTGGAAAATATTATACTCACACTGTCGTGAAAGACACGAAACAAAAAGATGATGGATCATGGGAAGTATTTACCCACAAAGGAAATATAAATGCTGAAATAGTAATTAATGCAGGTGGTTTGTGGGCAAGAGAAGTCGGTCAATTAGCAGGATTAAATCTTCCAGTTCAACCAATGGAGCATCATTATTTAATCACTGAACCTATTCCAGAAATTGAAGCGATGGGTGATCAAAGACTACCTATTGGAACAGATTTTGAGGGAAATATTTATTTTAGACAAGAAGGTAAGGGAATGTTGCTTGGAACTTATGAGCCAAAATCAACTCCTTGGAAAGTAGAAGGTACACCAATGAATTTTGGTCACGAGCTGCTTGAGCCAAAGTTAGACAATATTGAAGATAGATTGGCAATTGGGTTTGAGAGAATGCCAGCATTAGAGCGTGCAGGAATAAAAAATATTGTTAATGGACCTTTTACTTTTGGTCCGGACGGAAGTCCTCTTATTGGTCCAGTACCAGGAATGAAAAATTATTGGGTTGCAGTTGGTGTCATGGCTGGATTTTGCCAAGGGGGTGGTGTTGGAAAATGTATTGCTGAGTGGATTATTGATGGAGAACCTTCCATTGATGTTTGGGCAATGGATGTTGCTAGATTTGGAGATTACGCTTCACCTCAATATGGGACAATCAAATCCTCAGAAAATTATGAACGAAGATTTATTATGACATTTCCAAATGAAACTTTACCAAAAGGAAGAAAACAAAAAACTACTGCACTATATGATCGTTTTGTAAATCAAGGTGCTGTTATGGGAGATAGTTTTGGATTGGAAAATGTTTTGTGGTTTGCAAACAATAAGGAAGATGCTCACGAAGAGCCTACTATTAAAAGATCGAGATCACACGACTATGTTTCAAAAGAAGTTATTAATGTTAGAGAAAATGTTGGCTTGATTGAAGTTGCAAATTTTTCAAAGCATGAGTTCAAAGGTCCTGATGCCAGAAAATTTTTAGATCACATAATGGCTGGAAGACTTCCAAAACCAGGAAGAATATCTTTATCTCCAATGTTGTCGTACAGAGGAAAATTATGTGGTGATCTAACTGTTGCATGTTTTGATGAAAACGAATTCATAGTATTTGGATCTGGAGCTGCTCAAGAAATGCATAGACGTTGGTTTGAAAGTCATTTAGGAAAATTTAATTTAAGTTACTCCAACAGATCTGACGAGTATCATGGATTGTCTATTGCAGGACCTAACTCAAGGAAAGTTTTAGAAAAAATTGTAAGAGATGATGTTTCAAATGAAAAATTTAAATTTAGAGATTCTAGAAGAATGTTTGTTGGGGGAGTTCCAGCAATAATAAATAGAATTTCATTTACTGGTGAGCTCGGATATGAAATTTATGTAGCACCCCATTATCAATTAAAACTTTATGAAGAATTAATGGAAGCTGGTAAAGAATTTAATATTAAACCTTTTGGCGGAAGAGCATTAATGTCAATGAGATTGGAGAAAAATTGGGGAGCTTGGACATTAGATTATAGACCAGATTTTACAGCAAAGGAGACAGGTTTAGATGCTTTTATTAATTGGGATAAAGAGTTTATTGGTAAAGAAAGTGCACAAAAAGAAAATTCTTCAAATAAACTCATACCATTAATTGTTGAAACAAATGATATTGATGTAACAAATAATGAAGCTGTTATGAATGGAGATCAAAGTATTGGTTATGTAACTTCAGGTGGTTTTGCTCATTTTGTAAATAAA
>CACBDD010000037.1 GCA_902537905.1 uncultured Pelagibacteraceae bacterium
TATTTAACTCTGCACAAACTGGTATTATCGATTGTGATATGACTGGTGCTGGTTACCAAACTGGTAAAAATGCAGCGTTCCAATTCGCAGGTGATGTAATGGGTGGATATGATAACCCATACCAACAATATGAATTCTTGAATTTCCCAGGAGCTCAAGAAGCTGTTGATGCACTTTACAACAAATATGGAATGACTTTAATTGGTTGGTGGATACCAGGACACGAGTCTTTAATTTCTAGCAGACCAATTCCAGATGTTGCTTCATTGAAAGACTTTAAATTTAGATCACCTCCAGGAATGGAAAGTATGATCTTTACAACTTTAGGTGCTAAGCCAATCGTTATGGACTTTGGTGAAGTTCCTACAGCTTTACAAACTGGTCTAATCGATGGTGCTGACTATTCATCTTTAGCAACTAACTATGCTGGTGGACACTATGAGCAAAATAAATATGCTACATACCCAGGTTTCCACTCTATGCCAGCTGACCACTTAGCTTGTAACACAAAAGTTTGGAACAAGTTAAAGCCTCATGAAAAAGGTGCAATGAAAGCAGGTATAGAAATCGCTGGAAGAACTATTACTAGCTTAGTTGAGAGAAAAAACGCTGAAGCTGTTAAAGCTTTAAATGAAATGGGCGTTACTCTTCATGACTGGTCTAGAGAAGATAGACTTGAATTCAGAACAGCTGCACTTGCTGCTTGGGAAGAATGGAAGACTAAATCTCCAGAAGCTGCGGCTTTGATTGAAATACACAAAGCTTACATGAAAGCTAATGGCATTATGTAATTAATAAAATCTTGAAGGGCCTGCAAAGGCCCTTCATACTAACTTAAAATTTTTTTATTTAATGATCGATAAAGAGTTACAAGAACAGAATGAAAAAGTTGCAAGTAAAGATGATTTTCCAATAAATTGGATTGATAGAATTTCCTTATTTTTTAAGCCACACAATAAAATACCTAATTCCTGTAATTGTGATTGTGATGATGTATGAAATTTTTATGAGATATGTTTTATTTAAACCTACATTATGGGCTAACGAATTATGTTTGTGGCTGGCTGGTGTTTGTTATTTAGTGGGTGGAATTTATGCAACAAGATTAAGAAGCCACATTAGAATAGTATTATTGTATGATTGGGTTAGCAGACCAACGCAGAGAATTTTTGATTTAATTAGTACTTTAATTATTGTTCTTTTTGCAGCAGCTGTAATTTATGGGGGCATGGAAGATGCCTATAGATCATTTATAAATTGGGAGAGATTTGCAACTTATTGGGATCCACCCATTCCTGCTACTATGAAACCACTTACACTTTTATGTGTTTTTCTTATAGCTCTTCAATCTATAAACAACTTAATAATTGATTGGAGAAACCCTAAAGAAAAACAATACGACCCTTCTAAAGAATTGAAATAAAATGGATATAGGATCACTTTCGATAATACTTATAGTTGGATTATTATTACTTATATCTATAGGTGTTCCGATGGGTTTTGCATCAGGTTTCATGGGTGCAGTACTAGTATTTTTATATATAGGTGAGCATGCATTAGGAATATTACTTTCAAGATATTACTCATTAGTTGTTACTTATTCATTTTTATCTGTGCCTTTATTTATTTTTATGGCCTCCTTGCTCGAACGCTCGAACATTGCAAGAGATCTTTATGATGCTTTAAACGCGTGGTTAAGAAAAACTAGAGGTGGAGTAGGTGTAGTTACTGCAATCATGGCAACCATCATGGCTGCAATGAGCGGAATTATTGGAGGAGAAATAGTTTTATTAGGGTTAATTGCACTGCCACAAATGTTGAGACTTAAATATGATCAAGACATGTCTATCGGTATCATTTGTGCATCTGGATCTTTAGGAACAATGATACCTCCATCGATTGTTTTAATTATTTATGGATTAACAACAGAGACTTCTATTACCATGTTATTCCAAGAAGCAATTGTTCCAGGTTTAATGATTTCAGGTTTAATTATTACATACATTCTTATTAGAACAAGGTTACAACCTCATTTAGCTCCATTAAGTGATGAGCCATCTTTAACAATAAAAGAAAAAATGTCTTACCTTCCAGGTCTACTTCCACCAATTGGAATTGTAATTATTGTATTAGGTTCAATTTATTCTGGAATGACTGGTATTACTGAAGCAGCAGGAATGGGTGTTGTTGCTACTTTAATTATTATTTTTGCAAGAAAAGAACTGACATGGTTTTTATTTAAAGATGCATTAACAAGAACTTTCAAAGCATCTGGAACTATTTTGACAATTACTTTTGGTGCAACAGTTTTAGCAGGAGCTTATTCTCTTGCTGGTGGTCCAAAATATGTAGCAGAAACAATTTTAGCTTATGATTTAAAACCAATGTATTTAATTTTCATGATGCAGATTATGTTCTTAATCATGGGAGCATTTATGGACTGGGTTGGAATTGTATTATTAGCAATGCCAGTATTTTTACCTATAGTGATTGCACTTGGTTTTGATCCGATTTGGTTTGGAATATTATTCTGTGTAAACATGCAAGTTTCATTTTTAAGCCCACCATTTGGGCCCGCCGCTTTCTATTTAAAATCGGTCGCTCCTCCTCATATATCTTTAACAGATATCTTTAGAGGTTTTGCACCGTTTATAGTAATTCAATTGATTGTATTAGCATGTGTTATGTTCTTCCCTGAAGCAATGACACAAAATTTCCACGAATTTAAACCTAAACCATGATAACAACTGGATTTATTGGAACAGGCCTGATGGGCCTTCCAATGGCTAAAAATATATTAAAATCTGGATATAAATTAAAAGCTTTTAATCGATCAATAGAAAAAGCAGAACCACTAAAAGAGTTCGGTGCAGAAATTTCAAAATCAATAAGTGATGTAGTTAAGGACAGTGATTTTATTATTACTATGTTAACTGATGATAGTGCAGTTGATGCAATAACTTCTAGTACAGATTTTTTAGATAACTTAAAATCAGGCTCAACAGTTATTGATATGAGTTCTGTTAAACCAACGACAGCAACAAAATATGGGAACAGTTTAAAATCAAAAAATATAAATTATTTAGATGCACCAGTATCAGGAGGAACAATTGGAGCTGAAGAGGCTTCTTTAGCTATAATGGTTGGTGGAGAACAAAGTGTTTTTGATAACTCTTTTAATATTTTAAAAGCAATGGGAAATCCAACTTTGGTAGGTCCTATTGGAAGTGGACAAGTTTCAAAGTTAGCAAATCAAATAGTAGTAGGTGTTACAATAGGAGCGGTTGCTGAGGCAATAACCTTATGTGAAAAAGCAGGCGCTGATCCAGTAAAATTAATAAAAGCTCTTTCTGGAGGTTGGGCAGATAGTAAAATTTTACAAACTCATGGAAAAAGAATGATAGACAAAGATTTTAGTCCAAAAGGTAAAACTTTTACTCATTTAAAAGATATGAATAACATTTTAGAGTGTGCAAATTCATATAATACACATTTACCTATTTCAAATTTAGTGAAAGAAATGTATAAGACCCTTGTCGATAATGGTCATGGAAACACTGATCATAGTTCACTTTATAATGAAATCGAAAGGATAAATAAAAAATGAGTGGAAGATTAGAAGGTAAAAAAATTCTTGTAACAGCAGCAGGTCAAGGAATTGGAAAAGCAACAGCAATTGCATTTCATAAAGAAGGCGCTCATGTCACAGCAACCGATTTAAATGATAAAACTTTAGCTGATTTAAATAAAGAATATCCTGAGATAAAAGTGCAAAAATTAGACTCCACAGATAACAATGCAATTATAGAATTTACTAAAACTTTAGATAAGGTTGATGTTTTGTTTAA
>CACBDD010000038.1 GCA_902537905.1 uncultured Pelagibacteraceae bacterium
ATTATTTTGATGGTAATAAATTATTTTTTGTAATCGCTTACCTCTCATATCTGGTCCAAAATTTATTTTTTCAAACCACAACCCAAATATAAGTTCAATTATTACAATAATTAAAAATAAAAAAAAAAGATTGAAAAAAAATATTCTAGAGATTTTAATCAAAATTTAAATCAAGTTTTTTATTGTATACTAGCTTGAGATTTATCTTCTTTTTTAGCTAAATCTACCTCTACCCATTCTGTTGGTTTTAGTTCTTTAGTTAAAGCAATCTTAATTACTTGGTCAGCATATTCAACTGGCGTAATTTTAATATCATCTACAATTTTTTTAGGCATATCCACCAAATCTTTTTCATTTTCTTTTGGAATTAACACCTCTTTAATTCCAGCTCTATGGGCAGCTAATAATTTTTCTTTAAGGCCACCAATTGGTAACACCTGACCAGTTAATGTTACCTCACCAGTCATTGCAACATCCCTTCTCACAGGTATGTTTGTAATTGAAGAAACAATTGAAGTGACCATTCCTATTCCAGCAGATGGGCCATCTTTTGGAGTTGCTCCTTCTGGTACATGAATGTGAAAATCTTTCTTCTCAAATAAAGGTGGAATAATTCCATATTCTAAACATTTTGATCTAACAAAAGATTTTGCGGCTTTAACAGACTCTTGCATTACATCACCAAGCTTACCAGTTATTTGCATTCTTCCTTTACCAGGCATAGTTACGGTTTCAATTTTTAAAATTTCTCCACCATACTCAGTCCAAGCAAGTCCAGTTACAATACCTACTCTATTTACTGATTCTAATTCACCAAATTTAAATTTAGCTACACCAAGAAAATCAGATAAATTCTCATTATTAATTTGAACTTCTTTCTCCTCACCAGCTACAATTTTTTTAACAACTTTTCTAGCAAGTTTCGAAATTTCTCTTTCTAAGTTTCTAACTCCTGATTCTTTTGTATATCCTCTAATTACTTCTTTTATGATGTCGTCTTCTAATTTCATTTCTTTTTCTTTGACACCATTATCTTTAATTTGTTTAGGAAGTAGATATTTATTAGCTATACTAATTTTTTCATCTTCAGTATAACCAGCAAGTCTAATTACTTCCATTCTGTCTAATAATGGAGGCAATATATTCAAAGTATTTGCTGTAGTTACAAACATTACATCAGATAAATCATAGTCGACTTCTAAGTAGTGATCATTAAAAGTTGTATTTTGCTCTGGGTCCAATGCTTCTAATAATGCTGAAGAAGGATCGCCTCTGTAATCATTTCCAATTTTGTCTATCTCATCTAATAAAATAAGAGGATTTTTTGTTCCTGCTTTTTTCATCATTTGAATTATTTTACCTGGTAATGATCCAATATAAGTTCTTCTATGCCCTCTAATTTCAGCTTCATCTCTCATTCCTCCCACTGACATTCTAACAAATTCTCTGTTAGTTGCTTTTGCGATAGATTTACCTAAAGATGTTTTACCAACACCAGGAGGACCAACTAGGCATAATATTGGGCCTTTAATCTTTTCCATTCTTTTTTGAACTGCTAAGAATTCTATTATTCGTTCTTTAACTTTCTCTAATCCAAAATGATCTTTATCAAGAATATTTAATGCCTTAGTTAAATCGATATCTACCTCACTTTTCTTATGCCAAGGTAATTCCGTCATCCAATCTAGATAGTTTCTAACAACTGTAGCTTCAGCTGACATTGGGCTCATATTCTTCAATTTTTTAAGCTCTTGGAGACATTTCTTTTCAACTTCTTTTGGCATTTTTGCTTTTGTGATAGCTTTATTTAAGCTAGTAGTTTCGTCTTTGCCGTCTTCAATCTCACCAAGTTCTTTTTGAATAGCTTTCAACTGTTCATTTAAATAGTATTCTCTCTGAGTCTTCTCCATTTGAGTTTTAACTCTTCCTCGAATTCTTTTCTCTACACCAATTATACTCGTTTCATTCTCCATAATTTTAATTATGGCGTTTAATCTCTTCTTAACATCTGCTGTTTCAAAAATTTGTTGTTTTTCTGAAATTGTAGCTGTGATGTGTGAAGCAATATTATCAGCTATTTGGGAAGGATCCTTTAATTGTTTAATTGTATTTATTGTTTCATTCGAAATTTTCTTATTTATTGAAGTTAATTTTTCTAATCTTCTTAAAGCTGTAGCAGCAAGTGGAAATAAATCCTCACCTTTAGGTAAATTATCATTAAAGTAAGTGTAGTCACACAAAATAAATTTCTCATTATCTTTAAAATCCAAAATTTTAACTCTTTTAATACCTTCAACTAAAACTTTCACTGTTCCATCAGGCAATTTTAGTAATTGAAGGATGCTTCCTTCACACCCATACATAAAAACATCAGTTTTTTTAGGATCGTCAATTTCAGAATTCTTTTGAGTTACAAGGATAATTTTTTTATCCTTTTTCATCACCTCGTTAAGTGCAGAAATAGATTTATCCCTACCTACGAATAGAGGTATCACCATACTTGGAAAGACAACAATGTCTCTTAAAGGTAATAATGGCAATGATATTTTAACTTCCATCGCATTAATATGGATATTATATGTTATATTGCAATAGGTTTTTGTTACTTATTAAGGATATTAAGCCGCTGATGTCTTGCCAGACTTAGATTTATTTTCGCCCTTAGAATGAACTAAAATTGGTTGTGATTGACCTTTTGCAGCTCCTGCATCAACAATTACTTCTTCAATGTTATCTTGACTTGGAAGATCATACATAGTTTTTAACAAGATATTTTCTAATATTGATCTTAATCCTCTTGCACCTGTTTTTTTGCTAATTGCTTTTTGGGCTATTTCTTTAAGAGCATTCTCTTTAAATGTTAATTTCGCTCCATCTAACTTAAATAATTCCTGATACTGTTTAGTTAAAGAATTTTTAGGTTCTTGTAAAATTTTGATCAATGATTTTTCATCTAAATCTTCAAGAGTTGCTATCATTGGTAGTCTTCCGATAAACTCTGGTATTAATCCAAATTTTAATAAATCCTCAGGCTCTAGTCCCTTCATCCACTCTCCTGTTTTCTTATCTTGAGTGTTTTTAACATCTGCTCCAAAACCAATTGAAGTGCCTTTGTCTCTTTGAGAAATAATCTTATCTAAGCCAGCAAATGCGCCTCCACAAATAAAAAGAATATTAGTTGTATCTACTTGTAAAAATTCTTGTTGAGGATGTTTTCTGCCTCCTTGGGGTGGAACACTTGCAACAGTTCCTTCCATTATTTTTAATAAAGCTTGTTGAACTCCTTCTCCGGATACATCTCTTGTGATTGATGGGTTCTCAGATTTTCTACTAATTTTATCAACTTCATCGATGTACACTATTCCACGTTGTGCTTTTTCAACATTATAATCTGAAGCTTGAAGTAGTTTTAAAATAATATTTTCAACATCTTCACCAACATATCCTGCTTCAGTGAGTGTTGTTGCATCTGCCATTGTAAATGGAACATCTAAGATTCTAGCAAGAGTTTGTGCTAATAAAGTTTTACCACAACCAGTAGGGCCTACTAATAAAATGTTGGATTTAGATAATTCTACATTCTTACTAGTTTTATTTTCATAATTAAGTCTTTTGTAATGATTGTGTACAGCTACTGACAAAACTTTCTTAGCGTGAGCTTGACCAATTACATAATCATCGAGTACTGTGCAAATTTCTTTAGGCGAAGGAAGGCCATCTTGATGTTTAACAAATGTATCTTTGCTCTCTTCTTTTATGATATCCA
>CACBDD010000039.1 GCA_902537905.1 uncultured Pelagibacteraceae bacterium
TTATGAGAATTTAATATTGCAGAAAAAAAAGATGCTAAACTAATAAATAGTAAAAAAGGAAAAGTAATCCTTGTTAAACTAATAGCTAAATCCATTTTTTCTAGATCATCTATAAAACCTGGAGCAATAATTGATACAAATCCAGGCATGAAAATCTGAACGACTATTGTTAAAACTAAGAGACCTAAAAATAAAAGATTAAAAATATTATTTGCAAATTTGTTTGCAGTTTTTTTTCCTTTGTTCATTTCAGACGTATAGCTAGGTACAAAGGCTGCATTAAAAGTTCCCTCTGAAAATAATCTTCTAAATGTATTTGGAATTCGAAATGCTACAAAAAAAGCATCTGCCAATAAACCTGTTCCAAGAAATATTGCTATTAATATATCTCTGATATATCCAAGCAATCTGCTAATGATGGTATAAAAGCCAAATGTGCCTGTTGACTTAATTAAGTTCATAAATCATATTAGTCTTAATTTTACCCTAATTGTATACTTATTATCAGAATATATAGATCAAATATTCCAAATAATAAAAAATATAAGATAGATAAAATTTGTATTCAGTTTAGTAAAAATGAAAAAAACAAAGATTGATCATTACACAGATAAAGAAGCTTTAGATTTTCATAAAGATAAAAAACCTGGCAAGATCGAAATAATCTCTTCTAAAAATATGACTACCAAAAGAGACCTTGCACTTGCTTATTCTCCTGGAGTTGCTGCTCCAGTTAAAAAAATAAGTGAAGATCCAGAGGCAGCCTATGATTATACAAGTAAAGGAAATTTAGTAGCAGTAATTAGTAATGGTTCTGCAATTTTAGGATTGGGCAACTTGGGTGCATTAGCCTCTAAACCTGTAATGGAAGGAAAAGCAGTACTATTTAAAAGGTTCGCAGATATAGATTCAATTGACTTGGAAATAGACTGTAAAGATGCTGATGAAATTATCAATTCAATTAAAAACTTTGCTCCAAGTTTTGGAGGAATAAA
Source organism: uncultured Pelagibacteraceae bacterium (assembly GCA_902537905.1). Classification (GTDB taxonomy): domain Bacteria; phylum Pseudomonadota; class Alphaproteobacteria; order Pelagibacterales; family Pelagibacteraceae; genus Pelagibacter. The sequence continues at coordinate 996 of CACBDD010000039.1, forward strand.
TCTGGAAGATATAGCTGCACCAGATTGTTTTATTATTGAGCAAAAACTCAAAGAAATATTAAATATTCCAGTGTTTCATGATGATCAACATGGAACAGCAATTATAACTACAGCTGCTTTGCTGAATGCTCTCGATATAAGTAGAAAATCGATTAAAGATATAAAAATTGTTGTTAATGGTGCTGGTGCATCTGCTCAGGCATGTACAGAGTTATTTATTAATTCAGGTGTTAAATCTGAAAATATAATAATGCTAGACCGAAAGGGTGTGATTTATAAAGGAAGAGCAGAAGGGATAGACCAATGGAAATCTAGATTTGCAGTTAATACAAGTTTAAGAACATTGGCCGATGCAATTAAAGGAGCTGATGTTTTCCTAGGATTATCCTCAAAAGGTGTTTTGAAAAAAGAAATGGTTAAAAGCATGTCTAAAAATCCAATTATATTTGCATGCGCAAACCCTGATCCAGAAATTACACCAGAAGAAATAAAAGAAGTAAGAAATGATGCAATAATTGCAACTGGAAGATCCGATTATCCTAATCAGGTAAATAATTTAATTGGATTTCCTTATATATTCAGAGGCGCACTAGATGTGAGATCGAAAACAATTAATGAAGAAATGAAAGTTGCTGCTGCTAAAGCTATAGCAAAACTTGCTAGAGAAGATGTGCCAGATGAAGTTGTAGCAGCTATGGGTGGGGAAAGACCTCATTATGGTAAAGATTATATAATCCCATCAACTTTTGATCCAAGATTAATAAGTGTTATTCCAGTTGCTGTAGCTAAGGCAGCAATAGAAAGTGGAGTTGCAAGAAAAAAAATTGATAATTTTGAAAACTATAAAGAGCAACTTAAACAAAGATTAGATCCAACAGTTACTATTATGCAAGGTATAAACTCATTTATCAAAAAGAATCAAAAAAAGATTGTTTTTGCAGATGGTGAAGATGAAAACACATTGAAAGCTGCAATAGCGTTTAAAAATTCAAAACTTGGTATTCCAATTTTAGTTGGTAAAGAAAGCAAAATTAAAGAGCAGATTAAAAATATTGGTTATAGCGAAAATTTCGATATTGAAATTACTAATTCAAAAGACGAGGAAAAAAGAAAAAAATACGTGAACCATCTATTTAAAAAACTTCAAAGAGAGCAAGGTTTATTAGAACGTGATTGTGATCGAATGGTCAGAAACGACAGGGTAGTTTGGGCTACGAGCATGGTTGCTTGTGGTGACGCTGATGGTGCTGTTACAGGAAATACTAGACGTTTTGGAGCATCTCTTGAGAAAATAAAACAAGTTGTAGATGTTAGAAAAGGTGAAATTATGTTTGGACTTAACATGATTGTTAATAAAGGAAGAACAATTTTCATTGCTGATACAAGTGTGCACGAATACCCAACTTCTGAAGAAATGGCTGAGATAGCAATTTCAGCTGCAAGAGTAGTAAGACTTTTTGGAATTGATCCAAAAATTGCATTTGTTTCACACTCTACATTTGGACAACCTTTGACAAGTAGAACGAAACACATTCGTGCGGCAGTAGATATTTTAAAAGAGAAACAAGTAAATTTTGAATTTGATGGAGACATGCAGCCCGATGTTGCTTTAAATTCTGATTATGAAGAGCTCTATCCTTTTGCAAAAATAGTAGGTAAAGCAAATATCTTAATAATGCCCGGACAACATAGTGCTGCAATATCTTATAAATTAATGAAAACTTTTGGTGATACAAAGGTTATAGGTCCTTTATTGATTGGTCTTGGATTGCCAATTGAGATTGCTCCGCTTAGATCGTCAACATCTGAAATTATTAATTTAGCCTCAATAGCAGCTTATTCATCACAAGTTATTGAATATAAAAATTGATTAATTTTTTTGAATTCTCAAATCCTCAAGTAATAAAATACTTGCAACAACATCTTCAACATCTAGAATTTCTTTTGCTTCGCTAATAACCATTTCTTTTTCTTCATCAGTCAAAGCTATTCCATAAACATAAATTTTCTTTTTATATGTATCAATTTGATAATTTGTTGCTTTTATATTTTTATTTACTATTAAAGCTGTTCTTAACTGAGAAGTAATAAGTAAATCTTTTGCTGATTGTTTAAAATTAAATTTCTCTTTTATTTTAATGTCATTTCTTACAGATCTTGCACCTTTAGTTTCCCAGGCAATTTTAGTAATTTTTAACTTATCCTCAGGTTCATCTACTTTTCCAGTTATAAAAATTCTTCCATCTAAAACTTTTGTCTTAACCTTTAGAAAATGTTTTTTATCCATAGCGAGTATTTTTGTCGAAATTGTTTTCTGCATTATAGAGTCATCTATTTGAGTTCCAACCGTTCTTGGATCCATTGCAACTGATACACCAGTTCCAAATAAACCAGATGAACCAACTCCTGCTGCACAACCAGTCAAAATAATTGATAAAAAAATAATTATTAAAGTTTTAATTTTCATTTTTAAGTTTTAAGCAAAAATTATAAACTTGTTTTTTTGGAATATTTCTATTGCTACTAATTAAATCT
>CACBDD010000040.1 GCA_902537905.1 uncultured Pelagibacteraceae bacterium
ATGGGTGTGGACTCATCTGGAAATAAAGATGAGGGTGCAGGAGACCAAGGTATAATGTTTGGTTATGCATGTAATGAAACAGATGTATTTATGCCTGCACCAATTCATTATTCGCATAAAATTTTAAGACTTATGGCCGAGGATAGAAAATCTGGTAAATTAAAAAATATTGAACCTGACTCAAAAAGCCAAGTTACATTCGAATATGTTGATGGTAAACCAACTAAAGTGAAATCTGTTGTTATATCATCTCAACATTCTTCTGATGTTAATCAAGCCCAGGTTAGAGAATTATTAAGACCGTATATGTTAAAATCAATTCCAGAAAAATTTCTTAAAGACTTTAATGAGGAAGAGTTTTATGTAAACCCAACTGGTAATTTTGTAATAGGTGGTCCAGATGGGGACTGTGGTTTAACAGGAAGAAAAATTATTGTGGATACCTATGGTGGAGCAGCACCCCATGGAGGAGGAGCATTTTCAGGTAAGGATCCTACAAAAGTAGATAGATCTGCTGCTTATGCGGCAAGATACATTGCTAAAAATGTTGTTGCTTCAAAAATTGCAGACAAATGTTTGATACAGTTAGCTTATGCAATAGGAGTTTCAAAACCTTTGTCAATTTATGTTGATTTGTTTGATAATGATTTAGATAAAAATAAATTTGTTGTTGAAAAGATTAATGAAAATTTTGATCTCAGTCCTAGAGGAATTAGAGAAATGCTAAACCTTAATAGACCTATATATGAAAAAACAGCAGCTTATGGTCACTTTGGTAGAACTCCAGAAGATGATGGATCATTTTCATGGGAAAAAACAGATAAAAACAACGTTTTTTCTAAATAGTTTCAGTTGAATTAAAAAAAAACTTTACTATATTGCCCTTACATTGTTGAATTATCAAAATGGGCTTTAGCCCATTTTTTTTTGGAGTGGTTAAAAAATGTTAAATAAAAGAGCAGACAAATTAGAATTATTAAGAATTGCTGAAGCAGTAGCTTTGGAAAAATCGATAGACAAAGAACTTATAATTAGTTCTATGGAAACAGGAATAGCTAAAGCAGCTAAATCTAAGTTTGGTCAAGAAAATGAAATTAAAGTTTCAATTAATAGAGATAATGGAGACATAGAGTTGTTTAGAAAACTCGTTATTTCTGAAAATCCTGATAATGCAAATACAGAAATAAAATTAGAAGATGCGATAAATCTTAATGAAAATAATAAAGATAAATCAATAGGCGATGAAGTTCTTCAACCATTACCATCTTTTGATTTTGGTAGAATAGCTGCTCAAACTGCAAAACAGGTAATAAGCTTTAATGTTAGAGAAGCAGAAAGAGAAAGACAATTTAATGACTTCATTGATAAAAAAGATACAATTTTAAGTGGTATTGTTAAGAGATTAGAATTTGGAAGTGTTATTGTTGATCTAGGTAGAACAGAAGCAATCATTCAAAAAAATGAATTAATTCCTAGAGAAAATATTAAAGCCGGTGATAGAGTAAAAGCTTATTGTTATGACGTAAGAAGAGAGCCAAGAGGTCAACAAATTTTCTTATCTAGAGCTCACCCAAAATTTATGGAGAAACTTTTTGTTCAAGAGGTTCCAGAAATATATGATGGACTAATCGAAATTAAATCTTCATCTAGAGATCCTGGAAGTAGAGCAAAGATTTGTGTTAAAGCAGTTGATACATCATTAGATCCAGTCGGAGCTTGTGTTGGTATGAGAGGTTCTAGAGTTCAGGCAGTTGTAAATGAGCTTCAAGGAGAAAAAATTGATATTGTGAATTGGTCAGAGGATGCTGCAATATTAGTATCAAATGCACTGTCGCCTGCGGAAGTTCAAAGAGTGAATGTTGATGCAGAAAGAAAAAAACTTGATGTAATCCTAACAGAAGAAAATTTAAGTAAAGCGATCGGTCGTAGAGGTCAAAATGTAAGATTGGCTACCAAGTTGTTAAATTATGAAATTAATATTATGACTGACGCAGAGGACTCCGAGAGAAGACAATTAGAGTTTAAAGAAAAGACAGATAACTTTGTCAAAAACTTAGAACTAGACGAAACGTTGGGTCAATTATTAGTAGCTGAAGGTTTTTCAACTATAGATGATATAAAAGATAGCTTGCCTGAAAATTTAACAAAAATAGAGGGAATTGAGGAAGAAACAGCAATTGCTTTAATTGAAAGAGCCAAAGAGTTCCATCAAAAAGATCAAGAGGATATATCAGAAAGAATTAAAGAGCTTGGCTTGCAAGATGCTCTTATTAACCTTAAAGGTCTTACTCCAGGAATGTTAGTTACATTAGGTGAACAAAAAATATTAACTTTAGAAGATTTTGCAGATCTTGCATCTGATGAACTTACTGGTGGCTACGATGTAGTTAAAGGAGAGAGAGTTAAAATTCAAGGTTATCTAGAGGATTTTGCTTTATCTAAAGAAGAGGCAGACGAATTAATTATGTCTGCTAGAAATATAATTTATAAAGATTGAGAGATGAGCAATGCAGAAAAAAACAAAATTAACAATATCCGGCTCAGCAAAGAAATCTATAAGAAATATTGAGATAGCTAAAACTCAAGGAAAAAATTCTAGAGTAATTGAAAAACAAGACGGTAAATTTAGTAATAAAGGTGGATCTTTTAGACCTGGTGCTGGAAAACTAAAGTCAAACCCTTCATTTAATAGAGGTGCACCTTTTAAACCATCCTTTACACCAAAGTCTCCTCCAATAACAAGTGATTTTGAAAGAAGAAAACTGGCAGAGCAAAGAGCCACTAAAAGACTAAAAGGAGACAGTGAAAAAGATAAAAAAACTTTAAAGGCTGGTACAAAAAAAAGAGAATTAAAATTAACTGTTTCAAGGGCCTTAAGTGATGAAATTGAAGCAAGAGAAAGAAGTTTAGCATCAGTAAAAAGAGCTCGACAAAAAGAAATGAAAAACTCTTCTAAAGAAGAGGCACAAGAAAATTTAAAACCAGTTAAAAGAGACATCAATATTCCTGAGGCAATAACTGTTAGAGAGTTAGCAAATAGAATGGCAGAGCAGTCTAGTAATGTAATTAAATATTTATTTGGAATGGGGGTGACTGTAACAATTAATCAAACTTTAGCTGCCGATACAGCTGAATTTTTAGTTAAAGAATTTGGTCATAATCCAATAAGAGAAGAAAAAGCAGAAGAAATAATTCAAAAAATAAAAGCAACTAGAGTAGAAAATTTAAAAAATAGACCGCCTATTGTTACTGTTATGGGCCATGTTGATCATGGCAAAACTTCAGTTTTAGATGTTCTAAGAAGTGCGAATGTTGTTTCAGGTGAGTTTGGTGGAATTACTCAGCATATTGGAGCATACCAAATTGAAAGTCAAAATAATAAATTAACTTTTATAGATACTCCAGGTCACGCAGCTTTTACAGAAATGAGAGCTAGAGGATCAAAATTAACAGATGTAGTTGTTTTGGTTGTTGCAGCTGATGACGGAGTAAAGCCACAAACAGTGGAATCTATAAAACATGCAAAAGC
>CACBDD010000041.1 GCA_902537905.1 uncultured Pelagibacteraceae bacterium
AAACCAATTGATTGCCTTAACAAAAAACTAGATCCTAACTTTCATCAAGCAATGATGGAAATAGAAGATGATACTAAAGAACCTGGAACTATCGTTCAGGAAGTCCAAAAAGGATTTACAATTAAAGATAGACTTCTAAGACCTTCTTTAGTTGGAGTCTCAAAAAAAGTTGCTAAAAAAGAAGAGAAAACTGAACAAAATCAAGAAAATTCAAGAGATAAATAATAATGAGATCAACTTGTAGTTTTAAATTTAAACCCTATATGACGAAAGAGAGACATTAAGATTATGAGCAAAATAATTGGAATAGACCTAGGAACAACTAACTCTTGTGTTGCAGTAATGGAGGGAACACAAGCTAAAGTTTTAGAAAATGCAGAGGGAGCAAGAACAACTCCTTCAGTGGTTGCATTCACTGATGAAAAAGAAAAATTAATAGGCCAACCTGCTAAAAGACAAGCGGTAACAAATCCCGAAAATACAATTTTCGCAGTTAAAAGGTTAATTGGAAGAAATTTTGATGATCCAACAGTAAAAAAAGATGTTGAGGCTGCACCATTTAAAATAATTAACTCTGAAAAAGGTGATGCCTGGATTGAAGCAAAAGGAGAAAAATATTCTCCCTCTCAAATCTCTGCTTTCATTTTACAAAAGATGAAAGAGACAGCGGAAAAATATTTAGGATCAGAAGTAACAAAAGCTGTAATAACAGTACCAGCATATTTTAACGATGCACAAAGACAAGCAACAAAAGATGCAGGTAAAATTGCGGGACTTGAAGTTTTAAGAATTATAAATGAACCAACTGCTGCATCGCTTGCTTATGGTTTGGATAAAAAACAAAACAAAAAAATTGCTGTATACGATTTAGGTGGTGGAACATTTGATGTTTCAATACTTGAGTTAGGTGATGGTGTATTTGAAGTTAAATCAACTAATGGTGATACTTTTTTAGGTGGTGAAGATTTTGATAATGCTATAGTTGACTATTTAATTTCTGAATTTAAGAAAGATAATGGTATTGACCTTAAATCAGATAAACTTGCTTTACAGAGATTAAAAGAAGCAGCTGAAAAAGCAAAAATAGAATTATCATCTGCAGAACAAACAGATATTAACTTACCATTTATAACTGCAGATAAAACTGGTCCAAAACATATCAATTTAAAGATGACTAGAGCAAAACTTGAGGCACTAGTTGAGGATCTAATTACTAGAACAATGCCTCCATGTAAAACTGCTTTAAAAGATGCGGGGATTACTGCGAGTGAAATAGATGAAGTAGTTATGGTTGGTGGTATGACCAGAATGCCAAAAGTTATAGCAGAAGTTAAAAACTTTTTTGGAAAAGACCCTAATAAGAGTGTAAACCCTGATGAAGTAGTTGCAATGGGTGCTGCTATTCAAGCAGGCGTACTGCAGGGAGATGTTAAGGATGTGCTTTTACTAGATGTTACGCCATTATCGCTAGGTATCGAAACTCTTGGTGGAGTTTCAACAAAACTAATCGATAAAAACACAACAATTCCAACTAAAAAAAGCCAAGTTTTCTCTACCGCTGAAGATAATCAGCCAGCTGTTTCAATTAGAGTATTGCAAGGTGAAAGAGAGATGGCAACTGATAACAAGTTATTAGGTAATTTTGAATTAGTAGGTATTGCTCCAGCTGCAAGAGGAGTTCCTCAAATTGAAGTTACATTTGATATTGACGCTAATGGTATCGTAAATGTTTCTGCAAAAGATAAAGGAACTGGTAAAGAACAAAAAATACAAATTCAAGCTTCTGGTGGACTAAGTGATGAGGAAATTGAAAAAATGGTTAAAGATGCTGAAGCTAATAAAGAAGCTGATAAAAAGAAAAGAGAGTCTGTTGATGTTAGAAATCAAGCAGACACTTTAATTCACTCAACTGAGAAGAATCTTAAAGAGCATGGAGCAAAAATTTCAGACGCTGAAAAAAAAGCAATCGAAGATGCATCGTCTGCTGTAAAAGAAGCTTTAAAAGGTGAAGACATTGAGGATATCAAGAAAAAAACAGAGGCTTTAGTCCAAGCTTCAATGAAACTTGGGGAAGCAATCTATAAATCACAACAAAGCGCTAAACCAGAGTCTGAAAAAGATGATGGTGGAGATGATACAGGTAAAAAAGACGAAAATGTTGTTGATGCTGATTTCGAAGAAGTAAAAGACGAGAATAAAGAAAAAAGCGCATAAACTGACATTTAATTGTCTGGGGTAATTTGATGGCTAAAAGAGACTATTATGATGTCCTAGGCGTTAACAAAAGCGCAAGTCCTGAAGAATTAAAATCCGCATATAGAAAACTAGCAGTTAAATATCATCCAGATAAAAACCCAGGTGACTCAAAAGCTGAAGAAAAATTCAAAGAAGCTAGTGAAGCTTACGGAATACTTTCAGACCAAGAAAAAAAACAAAATTATGATAACTTTGGTCATGCAGCATTTGAAAATGGTGGTGGCAGACCAGGTGGAGGTTTTGGTGGTTTTAGCGGAGCAGATTTTTCAGATATTTTTGAAGATTTTTTTGGAGACTTTGGGGGTGGTGGAAGGTCAAGAAATAGACGATCAAATAATAGAGGTTCAGATCTAAGATATGATTTATCCATTTCTTTAGAAGAAGCTTATCATGGCAAAAAGCAAGATATAAAATTTGCAACCACTGAACAATGTGGAACTTGCAAAGGTAATGGTTCAGAACCAGGTTACTCTCCAGACAGGTGTTCTTATTGTGGAGGAAATGGAAGAATAAGATCTAACCAAGGTTTCTTTACTGTTCAACAGACTTGCCCACAATGTAATGGTAATGGTGAAGAAATTACTAATCCATGCAATGATTGTAACGGTCAGGGCAAAAAACAAGCATCTAAAAAAATATCTGTAACAATTCCAAAAGGTGTTGACGATGGAACAAGAATTAGATTAGCAGGAAAAGGTGAAGCTGGTAGCAGAGGTGGCGCTACAGGTGATTTATATTTATTTATCAATGTTCATTCTCATGAACTATTTAAAAGATCCGATGAAAACTTATTTTTTGAATTCCCTCTATCATTAGCAGATGCTGCGTTAGGAACAACTATTGAAATTCCAACTATAGACGGTGGAAGAGCAAAAATAAAAATTCCTGATGGAACTCAGAATGGTAAACAATTCAGATTAAAAGGTAAAGGTATGCCATTCATGAGACGGGGAGATTTTGGTGATTTATATGTTCAGGTAAAAACAGAAGTACCCGTATACTTGAATAAAAAACAAAAAGAATTACTAGAACAATTTAGAGAAATTGAAAACGATAAATCTAATCCAAGTATCAAAAAATTTTTCCGAAA
>CACBDD010000042.1 GCA_902537905.1 uncultured Pelagibacteraceae bacterium
ATTACAATTTATGATTTAAGTAAAATTGTAAACCCTCACCTTAGAATTGATAATGTAAAATTATTAATTAAAGAAGGTGGAAAAAGTGGATTGTGGAAAAATCCAGATGGACTTCCAAATTTTTTAAAAGATTTTTTCTAAAACTTTATGAAAGTTAAAATTGAGTTATTTGGTGCTGCAAGAGATTTTAGCGACCAAAGTTTATTAGAACTAGATCTGGGTCAAAAGACAACAATTAAGGATATAAGGAATAAAATAATTCAATATGTAGATCAGAAATTTCATGGAAATGAAAATTATATAAAAATCATTAACTCTTCAGCTTTTTGCTCAGAAAAAAATAATATTGTTAGCGACAATTATAAAATCACAAATAATGAAAAAATTGGTATTATACCTCCAATCGGAGGAGGTTAATGCTTCATACTGACATTGTAGATAGTAAAGTTAAAAAATTATCATTAATTGATGCTGAAAAATTTATAGCATCCAATGATTTTGGAGCTTCGTTAATTTTTAATGGAACAGTACGTAGTCAAAACAATAATAAAAGTGTTTTAGGTATTACATATGACAGTCATGATACTTTGGTTGAATAAGGTAAATTTAAAACTTCATTCCAAAATTCTTCTGGTATGTCTGTTTTAGCCCAAGCAAGGTTTTTTTCAATACTTTGAACACTAGTAACTCCACAAATTGTTGACGTAATTCTTTTATCTTTCATTGAAAACTGTAAAGCAGCTGCTCCCATTTCAACATTATATTTTTTACAAATTTTTTCTATTTCTCTAACTGGTGCAAGTTTTTCTTCAGTAGCATCCTGGTAAGTTATTTTTTTAAAATTGCTTGGACCTTTTGCTAAAACACCACCTGCGTACGGAGCTGCGTTGAAAATAGATACATTTTTACTATGAGCATAGCTATACATTTCATCTGCTTCTCTATTTAACAAAGTGTATCTGTTGTGATTTATTATGACATCAAATTCCCAATTTCTTAAAATAGGAAACATTATATCTATTTTTCCCATAGCTAAGCCAACTGCTTTTGCCAAACCTTCTTCTTTGATTTTAAACAATTCATCCAATGCGCCACCTTTTTTTGTTACGTCATTTATATCTTTTGCATATTCTGGATCGTGAAGAAACAAAACATCTACAGAATCAACGTTTAAAGTTTTCAAACTTTCTTCAAAAGACTCTCTTGTTCTTTTTTCATCAAGAACTAGTGTATCCATATTTCTATCGATCTTTGTTGATAAGACAAATTTTTCTGGCCAACCATCATTCGCCTTTATTCCAATGCCAATTCTTTTCTCACTTTCTCCCATTGCATAATTTCTTGAAGTATCAAGCATATTTACCGGACCTTGAAAAAATCTTTTTAACACTTCCTGAGCTCTTTGTTCTGGTACTTCATAGCCATAAGTATCTGGCATACTTCCTAAAGAAGATGTTCCAAAACTTAATTCTGTAACCTCTACACCAGTATCTTTAATTTTATTTTTTTTCATAAATTAATTTAAATTAGGTTCACTCACCTAAAATACTATCATCTAATATTTTAGTGTCATACGCTGAATAGGAATGCCATCCCGCAACTGTTTGATCAAAATCAATAATACTTCCAGTCATTATTCCTGACTCATCTGAACATAAAAAAGCCAAAATTTTTGCAACATCTAAAGGTTTGTTTAATCTTTTAAAAGGGACTTTGGCTTCAGCTTTTTTTAACCAATCATCATCCGCGTTATGAAATTTTTTCTGAATTACTGTTTCCGCTGGTGTATCTGTCCAACCTAGATTTACTCCATTTACTCTAATTTGATGACCAGAAACTGAATTTGCAACATTTTTAATCATTACAGCTAATGCTGCTTTGGAAGAGCTGTAAGCAGTTAAGAAAGGCATACCACTATATCCTGCCATTGATAAAATATGAGCAATAGTTCCTTTTTTTTTATCTCTAATCATTATTTTTATAACGTCTTGCATCATAAAAAAGAGGAGCTTTTACATTTACATTAAAATTTTTATCAAAATTTTCTTCTGTTGTGCTTAAGATCGTTCCTCTTTCAGTGAACGCAGCAACATTTATAAAAGTATCTACTGTGTTAAATTTTTTATCAGTTTCAGAAACTATTTTTTTACAGTCTTCATGTTTCTCTAAATCTGCTTGAACGTATATACATTCCGCGCCCATACTTTCTATATCAGATTTTACCTTGTTTCCTTTTTCTCTATTTCTTCCACAGATAGTTATTCCTTTAGCACCTCTGCTTGCTAGCAATTTTGCAGTCTCGGCTCCGCTTCCTTGAGTGCTTCCTGTTACAATTATTATTTTATTTTTAAATTGGTTAGATTGTTCTGATATATATTTATTAGACATTAGAATTTTATATCTATTACTTTACCACTTTCAAATGATTCATATGCTGCATTAGCTATTATTAAAGCGTTTCTACCATCTTCGAAACCTACCAAAGGTTTTGTTTTATTTTCAACACTTTTTATAAACTCATTAAATTGATCTCTATAAGCTTGCTCATATCTTTCAATAAAAAAGAAATGTATAGGCTCTTTTTCATTTGTAGATGAACTTGTGTATCTTTCTAAAGAAGTGGGTGTTTGATTATTCGAGATAACCATTCCTTTGCTACCAAATACTTCGACTCTTTGGTCATACCCATAAACTGCTCTTCGGGAATTATTAATATGAATTAAAACACCTTTTTTTGATTTTAATATAAACATTGCAGTATCTAGATCTTTTACCTGTTGTGAATTTTTATCAAATAAAGCATCCCCAAATGCAGATACTTGAACCACAGGATCGTCGCCTAGTATAAATCTAGTTAAATCAAAATCATGAATAGTAGTATCTCTAAAAAATCCTCCTGCAGCTTTTAAATATTCAATACCTGGAGGCTCAGGGTCTCTACTTGTAATAACTAGCATTTCTAATTCTCCAATTTCTTTTTTTACTCTTGCTTGTTGTGCTTTTGCGTGACTAGCATCAAATCTTCTATTAAAGCCTATTTGAATTGGAACATTTGTTCCTTTAATATTTTCCATGCACTCATTTACTTTATTAATGTCTAAATCAATTGGCTTTTCACAAAAAATTGCCTTTCCTGCTTTTGCTGACATCGTAATAAATTGAGTATGAGTTGGTGTAGCTGAAGCGATAAGAACTGCATCTATATCATCTGAATTGATTGCTTCTTCCGCTGTAGATGCAATAGAGCAACCTGTTGATTTTGCTACTTCTTCAGCAAATTGAGAATTTACATCGTATATGTATTTTAATTTTGCATTTGGAT
>CACBDD010000043.1 GCA_902537905.1 uncultured Pelagibacteraceae bacterium
TTATTTTCGTTATAATGTTTGTAGCTAGGTCTATATTTGATTAAATTTCTTATTTTAGAAAATTTTTTAAAAAAAATTATTTCCGATAATCTCTTAGATGACATCAAAAATGCTCCAGAAAACCAATAAAACAACAAAAAACTTATAGGAGGTAATATAGATATGCTATCAATAATCATAAACCACCCAAGGAATAAACGTATAGGATTATTTAAAGATTCTATTAATACATCTAAGTAAACTTTGTCCTTAAATCTAAAGGGTTCTACGTTATAAATTATTCCAGATATTATAAATATTATATTTGTAATAAAAAAATAAATATTAATTTTCCAAGAAATTAACAAAGATAGAAATATTAAAATAAAATAATATGAAATTAAATTTTTAAAAGTTAAGTTTTTTTTTACTAAGGCTCTACTGTTTTTTAAAGGATGATGTTTATCAAAATTTCTATCAAGATATTCGTTAATAACATAATTTGATGAAGCAGTTAAAATAGCTGATATAAACCCAAGAAAAATTATTAAAAAATTTATATTATCATATGATGTATATATAAGAGCTATAAAAATTCCTGGAATTATAAAAATTTGTTTTATTATATGATCTAGTCTTGATATTTTAATATAACTCTCCATCTGACTTACTTAAACAAATACATTAATCTTAATTTAAAATATTTAAATACTGACATTTCCATTTTGGTTTGAAAATTCCTTGTGAAAACTCTAAGCAAGTTGTTGATTAACTTTATAGGATGATAAAACAATTTATAAATAAAAAAAGTTAAATACATTTTATATCTAAATTTACTTATAACTTTGTAGTCATCACGCCAAATAGGTGATCTACTTAATTCTGAGTAATGATTAAATCCTCCAATCTCATCTGCAAAAAAGGAACCTGGAATTGGTGAATATATAAATACAGCAATTTCATCAACTCCAATTTTTGCAAGTTTTTTCATATAATTAATTGTTTGCTTCCTATCATCATCGGTTTCAGGAGGAGTACCCGCGATAAAACAAGCTTGAGTGCTTACTTTAATTTTATTGAGATGTTTGGTAACATTTAATCCATGTTTATAATCAAATGGTTTATTTAATTTTTTCATTAATTCTATAGATCCACTTTCGGGAGAAAATGAAAAAAAATTTAATCCAGATTTCTTCATTAAATCTAGTGTATTCATATTTTTAATTGTCTCTACTTTTGTGCCTTGAGATAATTTCCATTCAATTTTTAGACCTCTTTCAATAATTAAACTGCATATTTCAATTATCCTTTTTTCATTTACTGTGGGATCTAAATCTGAAACATGAAAGTCAACTATATTTAATGATTTATTAAAAAACTCCATTTCATCAACAACATTTTTAGCTGATCTGAACCTCCATTTTGGATTTAATGTCGGTGATACACAAAATTTACATCTATAAGGACAACCTCTAGAGGTAATTATTGGTAAAAACTTTTTGTTTTTTTTTACTGGAGCGTGAGAATAACCAGCAGTCCAATAACCATTCATATTAAATTTTTCCCATAAAGGAAAATCAATATTGTCTAATTTTGTGTTATAAACCTCATTATCGTTAACTACTAACTCATTATTTTTTTTATAAGCTATTCCTGGAATTTCAGATAAAGTATTGTCCTGATAATTGTCTAAAAATTCTTGAATTTTATTTTCTGGTTCACCAAAAATTGCAAAATCACACCCCTTATCAAATAAATAATCAATTATTTTTTTTAAAGAAAATGAATTAGTTGTTTGAATATTTTCAAATAAACAAATTTTTTTATTAGGAAAGTTTTTTTTAATTTTATTTAATATTAATTCAACGGCAAATAAATCTTCAATTACTTTACAATAAATAAAACAAATATCAGAATTTCTAGATATTTTTTGCATCAAAGTATCTGGATTAATTCCAATCAATAAAAAATTACTTGATTTAAAACTTTTTTGTGAGTCTTCTCCAAAACAATCTATAACATTAACATCTCGACCAGTCTTTTTAATACTAGAGGCCAAATAAGCAGCCATATGAGGCAAAAAAGGTATTCCCGTATGAGGATCCAAGTTATGAGTAACAACAGGTGGTATAATTATATCAACTACTTTCATAAATTATCTATACATTCTAAGTATGAATAAAAACATTTAATACTAATAATAAAAAAAATTAAAAAAAAATAACTTGAATATAATAAATTCTTTTTACACCAAGGATATAAAGTAATAATTGAAAATATTAGTGAAAATACAGGAATCAAAGGTAAATAAAATATTAAAAAAAATATTTTAAATAAAAATGAATTATTAAATTTAAAACTGTATAAGGTATAATACTGGTGTCTTCCCCAAGTAGCTTGATGTCTTAATACATCTCTAAAATTTTTTCTATCTATGTGATCAACAAAAGTTTTTTTAATTCTTAAAATTTTACCACCCATTTTTTTTAAATCTTTACAAAATTGATAATCTTCTCCTGTAATGAGATTATTTCTAAACTTTAGTTTGTTTTGTTTTATAAAATTAAGTTTTATACTCATATTTAATGTGGGAAGATGATAAGGAAATTTTACTAAAAAATCTTTATTTAAATCAACAGCACCAAACCAACTCATAATTCCATCTAAAGTCGTAATCAAAGAAGTATTTTTTTTTCTGAGAAAAGTAGGTCTAACTGATCCTCCTATTAAATGACAATTTGGATATTCAACGTGTTTTTTTATATGATTTTCAACGACATCGTTACTTGGATAACAATCTGAATCTAAGAATAATAATAATTTAAATTTATTTTTTATTGCAAA
>CACBDD010000044.1 GCA_902537905.1 uncultured Pelagibacteraceae bacterium
TAGCTTTTCTGTTTCAAAATATTTTGAATCTATCTCGATTAAGTCTGACTTTTCTTCTTTTAATCTTTTTTCATTAGATTTAGCATCAATTATAATCCCATTTTCTCTTGATATATCTTCATCCAATGTATTTATTGATTTCTTAATTGATTCAATTTCATCTTGAATTCTAGTATTTTCTTCATCTAGGTTCTGAAGTTCTAAATTAAGTCTCTGTATTCTTGATAAATTCTCAATATTTTTTTCTCTAAGTGGAGCAACTTTATCAGTCGAAGTTTTTATTAAGTTTTCAAGCTCAGATATCTGATTATTGAAACTTTCAACTTCACCTCCTGCCTCAGTATTAATTTCATTTTCTATCCTTATTTCCTTATCAATATCCAATAATCTTAGATAATATAGGCCAGCCTCTATTTTTTTTATTTCCTCTGAAATTAATTTGTATTTTGTAGCTTCCTCTGCTTGCTTTTGGAGATTTGCTAATTGTTTTTCTTGTTGTTTTCGTAATTCATCAGCTCTTTTTAAATTATTTTCTGCTGCACCAAGTCTGAGTTCAGCTTCATGCCTTCTTACATGCAAACCAGAAATTCCAGCAGCTTCCTCAAGTATGGCTCTTCTATCAGTAGGTTTTGCCGTCACCAAAGCCCCAATTCTTCCTTGACTAATCATAGAAGGAGAATGTGCACCTGTTGAAAGATCTGCAAAAAACATTTGTGCATCTCTAGCTCTTACCTCTTTGTCATTAATATAAAATTTAGAACCCTTATCTTTTTCAATTTTTCTTCTGACTTGAATGTTTTCTAATTCACGATATTGAATGGGACCTTCTTTTTCTTTATTCTCTACTTCTATAGAAACTTCAGCAATATTTTTTGATGCTTTATTAGATGTACCTGAAAAAATTACATCTTCCATTCCTGAACCTCTCATACTTTTTGCAGAGGTCTCTCCCATAACCCATCTTAAAGATTCTACTATGTTTGATTTCCCACAGCCGTTTGGACCTACTATTCCAGTAAGACCTTCTTCTATTAAGAAATTTGTTTTTTCAGCAAATGATTTAAATCCATTTAATTGGATTTTTTTAAACTCCATGCACTAACTTATATCATTTTTTCTAGTGCTTTTTTCAAATTTTTATAATTAAGTTTTTTTTCGAATTTTTTGTTGTTGATTATTATCGTAGGAGTTGAGCTTATTTTAAAATTTTTTGCACCCTCTATTCGGTCATTTAACACAAAATCTTCAATATTTTTGTTATTCACACAAGACTCGAAATCTATAGAGAAACCCTCGTTTTTTAAAAATATCTGCAGATTTTTGTTTGCTTCTTCAGCAGAGCTTCCCTTCACCCATTTTTGTTGATTAGCATATAGACTTTCTAAAATATCAGAATTTCCATCATTATTACATTGGGCAACTTTCGAAGCGTTGAAGGCGGCAATGTCTAAAGGAAAGTGTCTAAACTCTATTTTAGCAAGCCCTGTATCTAAATATTCTTTTTTAAGTTCTGGATAAACGTTTTTATGGAAATTTGCACAATGGCTACAAGTAAGTGACTCAAACGCAATTATAGTTATTTTTGCGTCTTTATTTCCAACAGTAATTCTTTTTATTTCTTCAGCATTTAAATTTGAAAAACTTCCTAAAACAATTATTGCGAGTAATATAATTTTTCTCATTTTTCTTTATAAACTTTTGTTAATTCTGTTAATGATTTTTTAATTTTTTCGTTTCTAACATCTTTGATTTTATCTCGATATCTACTAATTGCCACATTATTTGATTTAGTTTCATTCGAACTGTTAATTTTTTGTTCATCATCAAAGCTAATAAATTTAAGCTTTTCAACCACATCATAGCCAAAAAAATTATTCATTTTATCTAAAATATTTTTTTTTGAATATTCTACATCTACTTCATGGCCTCTTTTAACCATTACAACTAAAGTGCTCACACCAAATCGATTTGAGTTTTTGAATGTTTTAGGGAAACAGACTTTAAATAATTCATTCCCAACTAAATATTTCCAATTACTGAGTGTTTCTGAATAAATGTGACCTTTTTTATTAATAATTTTTTTTAAATTTTTTGGCAAAGTGTCTTTGAAAGATCTTAATCCTTGAATGCTAGTATTTCTCTGCTTAGTATTATTTTTAAATTGCATATGAAAGATCTAATAATAACAAATAAAATTCTCAATTGGTACGATATAAATAAGAGATCTTTACCTTGGAGAAATAAGGTTTCACAACAAAAGAAGGAATACTTTACATTGGTTAGTGAGTTCATGTTACAACAAACTCAGGTTGCTACTGTGATACCTTATTTTAATAGATTTATTAAAAATATTCCTAATGTTGAAAAGTTATCAAAATATAACGATAGAAAATTAATCAAACTTTGGGAAGGTCTTGGATATTACTCAAGAGTAAGAAATTTAAAAAAAACTGCTCAAATAATTGTTAAAAAATATAACAAAAAAATACCTAGAGATTTTTATGAATTAAAATCATTACCAGGCATTGGTGATTATACAGCAAGTGCAATTTCAGCAATTGCATTTAACAAACCAATAATTCCTTTGGATGGAAACATTGAAAGAGTATTAAAAAGATACTTATATTTAAAGAAACAAAGTCAAATTAAAAAAGAATTCTTACAAGATAAAAAAAAAATTTTTGGTATATCAA
>CACBDD010000045.1 GCA_902537905.1 uncultured Pelagibacteraceae bacterium
GTAAAATGTAGAATTAACGTTAATCATTAAAAGTGTTTAATAGCAATGGTTTTTAAAGGTTTGAATTTACACTATTGAAATAAATATAAGAATAGGAGAGTAGGGTCGAAGGAATCCCTTTAAAATTGACAAGATTTTGTACATTAAATTAACCCTGTTATCATTGAAAACTAGAGCAATGCAGTTATAGAATATATGTTTTAATCGGCCATAGAGGTGCTTTATTTTATTATATCTCGATATATAGTACAACTGAAGGGTGTATAGCACTATTTATGTTAAAATATGCTTAAATATTAAAAAATCGTTGATTTTTATGGTGTTTTGACCATAAAATAGGCTTAAAATACCTCTAAATATCAACTTTTTCAGATCTCAATAATCGCAGTTTTGTCTTAATTCCTCCTCTGCCTGAGTACCCACCAAGACCTCCGTCGGAACGAATTACTCTATGACATGGTATTTTCGGAGCATATGGATTTTTACCACAAGCATTAGCAACTGCTCGGGCTGATTTTGGCATTTTTATGCCAATTGCTACCTCTTTATAGGTTTTTACAGTACCTTTTGGTATATTTTTGAGATATTTCCATACTTTTTGCTGAAATTTTGTTCCCTTCAGTTTCATATTATAAACCATCTAAAACCTTCGTACATTGCTATTCCATAAATTGAATGTCTTATAAGAAATATACAAGATGTTTTTATTGGTTTTCCAGTTTTTTTTGCGAAAATACCTTGTCCGGTAAAAGGTAAAAATACCAACAGTGGAGCCAAAGTTGTTATTGCTCCAAAAATAAGCCCTGAAAAATAAGACATTTTAATTCCAATATAAATAAAGAAAATATAGTAAATAACTGCCCAAGATATTGATATAAAATAGTGAAAAACCCATCCAAGTAATACTTCATATTTAAATTCAGGTTTTTCAATAATTGTTGGGTTAAAAAGAGTACCATTTTTTATCATATAATAAGTCCATCTACCTACAACGCCCCAAGAGGGTTCTGGAATACCTATTTTTTTTAATAAATAACCCAAAATATCTAAAATGATGCAAGAAAATATACCTGCAACCAAAATGCTTAAAATATCAATCAATATTAACTCAATAAAAATTTAAAATAATAAAGCAAATAATAAAGAAAAAAGCTAAAATAGACAAATAAATCGTTTCTAAAGTTTTTCCAGTTTTTTTGTACTGAATAAAGCTTAATATTACAAAACCAATTGAAGTTATTAGAAAATATATTGGTTCAATCACACCATCTATGCCCATGTTTAATCTTATTACATACTTATTCTGATCACAATGTCGTTAATTGTCCTTTAAAATAATAAATTATTTTATTTGACATATTAAAACTCTTGATATATTATTAATGATAATTAATTGTTATCAATAGTAATAATATGAATTCGCTAACAACTGACTTAAAAATCCTTCATGAATCTACTTTAGAGAATTTAAAAAGTTCTAAAGCAAATAATACGTTGAGGGCTTACAAATCTGACTTTAAAGATTTTGGGGCTTTTTGTTCTAGGCATGGATTAAATTCATTGCCAACTGAGCCTAAAATAGTTTCTTTATATTTAACCCATCTATCAAAAAACTCAAAAATAAGCACACTAAGAAGACGTCTAGTATCTATTAGTATGGTACATAAATTAAAAGGGCATTATTTAGACACAAAACATCCAATAATAGTTGAAAATTTAATGGGTATTAGAAGGGTCAAAGGAAGCATCCAAAAAGGTAAAAAACCTATATTAATCAATCACTTAAAATTAATAATTAATTCAATAAATGAGCAAAATACAAATGAAAATAAGAAGTTTAGGGATAAAGCAATAATTCTAATTGGTTTTGGAGGCGGTTTTAGACGAACTGAGTTAATATCTATTGATTATGAAGATTTAGAATTTGTTCCCGAAGGCTTAAAAATAACTCTTAGAAAATCAAAAACTGATCAATTTGGAGAGGGAATGATTAAAGGACTACCCTACTTTGATGATGAAAATTATTGTCCAGTAATTAATCTTAAAAAGTGGTTAGAAATTTCCAACATTAAATCTGGCCCTGTTTTTAGAAGATTTTCAAAAGGATCAGTCTTAACTGATAATCGATTAACTGATCAATCTGTAGTTTTATTAATTAAAAAACATTTAGAATTAGCTGGAGTAGAAAATAAAAATTTTGCAGGCCATAGTTTGAGATCAGGTTTTGCTACTGTTGCAGCTGATTCAGGAGCAGATGAACGAAGT
>CACBDD010000046.1 GCA_902537905.1 uncultured Pelagibacteraceae bacterium
AGGTGGAAGTGAAGAAGTTCATTGGGCTATGACAGCAATGTTTGATGCAATGACTGCTTTATCATCAAAATATAATGATGCTCCTGAAACAGCATCAAGAGCATATGACAAAACAAGAGATGGTTTTGTAATTGCAGGTGGTGCAGGTGTGCTAGTGCTTGAGGAATATGAGCATGCTAAAGCGAGAGGGGCTAAAATATACGCAGAATTAACTGGTTATGGAGCTACTTCAGATGGATACGATATGGTAGCTCCATCTGGTGAAGGAGCTGTAAGATGTATGCAAATGGCAATGTCTACTGCTAAAAATAAAATTGATTATATCAATACTCATGGAACTTCTACTCCAGTTGGAGATATCACGGAGCTAAATGCAGTTAAAAATACTTTTGGAGACAATATCCCAAAGATTAGTTCAACTAAATCTTTATCAGGTCATCCATTAGGAGCTGCTTCAGTTCATGAAGCAATTTACTGCTTGATAATGATGAAAAATAATTTCATAGCTGGCTCTGCAAACATAAGTGAGATGGATGAGGAAGCTAAAAAATTTCCTATAGTTTCAAAAACTGAAACAGGAGCAACCTTAAATACAGTAATGTCAAACAGTTTTGGTTTTGGTGGAACAAACGCAGCTTTAATTTTTGAAAAGGTTTAATTTATGAGTTTGATGAAAGGTAAAAAGGGACTAATCATGGGTGTAGCCAATGAAAGATCTATTGCCTGGGGTATTTCTCAAAAACTTGCTGAGGCTGGAGCGGAGCTAGCATTTACATATTTGGGTGACGCTTTAAAAAAAAGGGTAATTCCTCTAGCAGAAAAATTAAATTCAAACGTTACATTTAGTTGTGATGTTGAAAAAAAAGAAGAAGTTGTAAAATTATTTAAAGATATCAAGTCCCAATGGGGTGAAATTGATTTTGTAGTTCATGCAGTTGCTTTCTCTGATAAATCAGAGTTATCAGGTGAATATTTAAATACGACTAGAGAAAACTTTTTAAGATCTATGTTAATCTCATGCTTTTCATTTACTGAAGTAGCAAAAGAAGCTTCTAAGGTAATGAAACAGGGTGGAAGTTTATTAACTTTAACTTACGAGTCTACTAAAGCAATTCCAAATTATAATATAATGGGTGTTTGTAAATCAGCTCTTGAAGCTAGTGTTAAATACTTGGCTAGAGATTTGGGTGCTAAAGGTATGAGAGTAAATGCAATAAGTGCTGGACCTATTAAAACATTAGCTGCATCTGCAATTGGTGATGCAAAATTCCTATATAAATGGAATGAAGATCATTCTTTTCTAAAGAGAAATGTGGATATTCATGATGTTGGAAATTCAGCATTATACCTACTTAGTGATCTTGCAAACGGAGTTACTGGTGAAATTCACTACGTAGATGCTGGATATAACAAGGTTGGTATGCCAGATCCGAAAAATATAACCTAAAATTTAGTGTAATTTAGTTAAAAATATATGAAGGGATACAGATTTATTACTGATGATGATACAGCAAGATTTTGTAATCGAGTAACTGAAGCACTATCGAATGGATGGAAGTTATATGGTGAGCCCAAAATGACATTTGATAAGAAACGGGGAGTAATGCGTTGTGGCCAAGCAGTTATAAAAAATGTGCCAAATAAAAAATACTCAAAAAAAATTAATTTATCTTCTATATAAAATCCCCCAGAACTCTCATTCCAGGGGTTTTGAATTTTAATTTAAGTTTATAATTACTCAGTAGCTTGTTTCATAGAAAGTTTAACTTTACCTCTATCGAAACCAATAACTTTAACTTTTACCTCATCGCCTTCCTTGACAACATCAGTTACTTTAGCAACTCTTTTATCTGCAAGTTCTGAGATATGAACAAGTCCATCTTGTTTTCCTAAGAAATTAACAAATGCACCAAACTCCATAATCTTCATTACTTTACCTGAATAAATTTTATTCAGTTCAGCTTTTGCGGTTATGTCTTTAATCATCTGCATTGCGATATTTCTAGATTCTTCATCTGGCGCAGCAACTGTTACTACACCTTCGTCATTTACATCTACTTTCGCACCTGATTTTTCAACTATCTCTCTGATTGTTGCACCACCTTTTCCAATGACAGCTGCAATGTCTTTTTTATCTAC